>JAKPQU010000280.1 GCA_029555925.1 Bacillota bacterium | reverse complement strand
TTTCATTTTTCTCACAACTATAATAGAAAAACTGGCTTCATTAATCAACTCTAACACTTCTCTCTGAAATCTTATGGATTCTGACTCAAGATATCCAAGTTCATCTATTATTAACATTTTTCCGCTCGATTTCATATTTTTAATCATGGTGGCAGCTTTATCAAAAGCTCCTGCGTCCGCACACATTTTGTTATTGTCTTTACCCTCTGCCAGTATTAAATTTTCTTTCGTATCAACAGTAATAAACCTGAGAATTCTTTTGTTTTCATCATTTTGTTCCAACACGGTTATAAAACCTGTTATAATTATATCAGGAAATGTTTCTGTTAAAAATTTCCATATCTTTTTTATCAGAGTACTCTTGCCTGTATGTCTTTCACCTGTAATAAAAATTTTATTATTCATATAAATACACCAGTTCTTTAAGAATTGAAATATCTGACAATAATAAACTATTGTATATGTCTTCTGCTGATATATGTCTCTTCCACTGTTCCCAGGAATATATGCTTTTAACATCAGGAAAATTACCGTTTCTTTGAAATTCTTCCATATCACCCTTTGATATTATAATTTTGCCTTTTTTATCAAGTATCTCTTTTATCTCTTCCAGAGATGATACTTGAACAAACTTTATATTTGAAAAATAAGAAAAAACAAAGGACTGCTGCCTGAATACGCCTGCTAAATCAGAATTTCCTGATTTTATTAACGGTATGGCTCCGGGAGGAAGATGAGGATAAGAGAAATAAGAACCTGCACAGATTAGCATCACAGCCATTACGGCAAAAATATGAGCAGATCTGAAGAGATTTCCTTTTATAAGGAATATAATAATAATAATGTCTGAAACAAGGGCTCCCATAAGAAATATAAATGGTACAGTACCTGTGGCAAGCTTCATAAGACAGATTATGAGAAAGAATAATAATGAAAAAATCAGTGCCGTGATATAAAGAGAAATCTTCGTAAGTATATTATTTTTTATTTCATACCATAAAAAAGCAAGCATAAGAGATAAAGCCGGTAAAGCCGGTATTGTATAATGTTTAAGTTTTGTTTGAGGCAGAAGAAATACTGCTGTGGTGCAGAGAAACCAGAGCACAGGAACAGTAAAATAGGGAAGACGTAAGTATTTCTTTTTGAATATTGACGGAACGGCAGCTAAAAATAATAAAGACCAGGGAAAGAAAAACTGTAAGTAGTAAGGCAATAAATCCAGGCATGTATAATTAACAGGATCATGAAATTTTCCGAAATTTTCTCTCAAAATAAAGAAATTATACCAGTTATTCCAGTCTCCGCTCATATATATTCCGAGAGGCCAGAGAAAAATAAAAAATATTCCGACAAATACTCCCCATAAAGTTCTAATATTGATAAAAATTTTCCACCCGCCGAATATGAATAAAAAGACTGTACCAAAGAAAAATAAAATTACTATGGATACAGGCCCTTTTACCAGAGAAGATGCACCGGTAGCAGCAAAAAATAGTGCGCCGTAAAAAGGTGATTTCTCCCGGTAAGCCCGGTAAAAATAGTAAATAGAAAGAGTCAGAAAAAAAGTAAGAGGCATATCCATCATACCTATTTTACCGTAAATAAGATATCCAAAACATGTACAGGTCAGGAGACCTGCAAGATAAGCTTCCTGCTTCCCATATAGCTTTTCTGCAAGCTTATAAAGAAACAAAATGGTAAGAACAGATATGAAAGCTATTGAAATCCTTGCGGTAGTTATATTTGTACCACCGACAGGGAAAAAGAGCATCATTAACCAGTAAGTAAATGGAGGCTTGAAATACCGTATCTCACCAAACCATGTTGGAGTCCAGATGTTTTTATTATTATACATTTCTTCTGCCATTCTTATATAAATATATTCATCGTCACAGAAGAATTCATTTGTATTCCAGATATTTATCAGAAGCAGCACCGACGATATAAGGATAAGAATTAATAAAGCTTTGTTTTCTTTTAGTTTTTTTGTCATATGAAAATCGTGATGCGTTACGCGAGGTAACGTAAGTTATAATTACGGCCTTTACTATAAATGTTCTTATGGTAAAAGTCAATACGACTTATTTGTTATATTTTTCTTAGAAGGATTTGACTGTATATACAGAGAATATTTTGCAGGTCAAGTTTATTGAGTGAGGTAATTTTGTTGGTTCAAAGAGAAAACAGTGCTACGAGAAAGGTTGTCTGTATAAAATGTATTTACTGTAACAGACAGATACGTCTTACAAGTAAATTCTGTTCTTTTTGCGGTAAATCTGTTACAGGAGTACCTGAACAACTCGATAAGAAACCTGTAAAACCCGGAGAATCAGCTAGTCCTCAAAGTGTGTCTCACAAAAATACGGATAAAAAACCTGTTTCTCAAAAAACACTTGTTCGTCATCAAACAACTATTCCCCCACATATCCCGGAAAAACCTTCAATAAAACATAAAGAACAGCATATCATAAAAGACAGCAGTAAGGTAAAATCTACTCACATTGCTCAAGTTCAGGCTGTTGCCACGCCGGTGGAAAATAAAAAATTAGAAATGCTCCCCGGAGATTTGATGCATTGTCCCTACTGCCAGGAAAAAATTTCCATATTTGAAAGAATATGTAATAAATGCTATCGCAGTTTAAAAAAATGTCCTGTCTGTAATATTATTAATAGAGGGATTGCCAGATTCTGTCGCAGCTGTCAGAGTCTATTCAGGTCTGATAAAAATGAATGGCCTACCTTCAGAGGAAATAACTGCAGAACAGGTGTTTATGAAAAATCACTGGATTTTCCTTTTTATTTTCAATGGATGTATCCGAAACTCGATGATAGTCTGGGGCCATTATGGGCTTCTCCTGTTGTGGCAAAAGATAAGGTTTATGTCGCTTCTAAAGAAAAAAATCTTTATGCTTTCAATCAATTTACAGGAGAACTTATATGGAGACAGCCTACCAAAGGTGCGATTTTATGTACACCTGCTGTGGATGAAAAAAAAATTTATGTCGGATGCGATGATGGTAAGGTTTTTGCTATAGATGCCGAAAAAGGGGGAATATCATGGTTTTATGAAACTGAAGTAGAAATAGGTGCTTCTATACTGGTTTATCAGGAAAAAGTCTATGTACCTTTGAAAGAAGGACGTATTATCGTACTTAATTCTGCCAAAGGCGGTTCTCTTGCCTGGTGTTTTCCTCATAGAAAATCTTCTCCCATAAAAGAAATTGTATCCTCTCCCGCTCTTTATGATAATATACTGGTCTTTGCTTCAACAGGTAAAGTAGTTTATGCTTTACAGGCAGGTGACGGAAAAGTTCTATGGAAATATCAGACAAAATCACCTGTAGTTGCATCGGGAGCCATACATAATGGTATTGTGTATTTAATTGACAGAGGAGGCCATATGGCAGCTCTTGATATAAAATCAGGACAGGACAGATGGGCAGGAATTGTAGAGATTCCCGGCCCCTTTACTGCATCTCCTTCCGTGAAAGAAGATCTTGTTGTAGTGGCCAGCCAGCGAGGAATTGTATATGGTCTGGATGCACGTACAGGGGGAATTAAATGGGAAAATTCTTTTAACAGCAGTTCCACTCAGTTCGAAGCTATAAACAGCTCTCCCGTTATGACAAAAGATAAGGTTATTGTAGGAACTGACGGAGGATCTCTTTATATACTAGAACAGAGTGACGGAAGAAATATATGGCACTTTCGAGCCAGCAGCTGGATATGGTCATCTCCTGCCGTATCACATGGATATGTTTATATTACATCCAATGACGGACATGTATATAGCTTTTCTTCCAAAAAACCTGAATCTAGCCCGGGTATTATAAAAATGTTATAATAAACACATATTTAAATATATAGCTGGTGATGTTATGAGCAAATTTTTCTTTTTTCTCGTATTGGTTTTATCTTTACTTGCTATTCCTGTTTTTTCTCAAATTGATTTCGGAAATGAACCTATAGATGTGGTCATTACTATAGATACCTCTAAAAGCGTTCATAATCTTTCTACAATAAAAAAAGCCATGCAGGCATGGATGAAAAATATTTTAAAACCGGGAGATAGAGTATGTATTATAAAATTTGCCAATAAGCCCGAAAAATCATCTTCTTTTACGGTTACTGATAATAATTTACCGAATATATTAAAACATTTCCCTGAAGCCCCTTCATCTGATGGCGATTATACAGATATTGCATCGGCTATTATGGAAAGTTTACTCCAGCTTACAGATTATTATTATGACGAACCTGATAAAAGAAAACAGATTCTTCTCATGGTGAGTGATTTTGTGCCTGACCCGCCTCAGAGCAGTCCCTATTTCAACCAGAATGATACTCCATATCTTACCTATAAAGAAGCGGAAAAGAAATGCCTCCAGGGATATGAACCTTTTCAGCTTATGAGCGTTAAGATTAAAGCTTTTGCCCTGAAAGCACCTTTAGATAGTATGGGCGGTGAACTCGATGAGTGGTGGATAAAATTCCTTTCATCTCTCTCACATAAAAAACCGCATAATACTCCGGTGCCGGTAAAAACTCCTGGAAATAAAGATGATAAAAAATTACTGGACGAATTGATTGGTTTATACAAAAAAGAAAATTCTGCTCTTAAAATTAATATTAAACCAGTAGATAATAACACTGACTGGGGGAAGGTTCCTCTGAAAGGTGCTACAGTAAAAAAAGATTTTAAACTCGTAAATAACTATGACTATTCTGTCATTAAAGATATATCTGTTCGTATGTCAATAGAAGATTTTTCCGGGCCGGTACCTGAAATAAAATTTATGAATAAATCTGCCAGCGGTAATTATATTAAAATAGAAAAATTATCTCCCCACGACAGTATTCCTTTATCAATAGAGATTGTCTTCCCGGGAGCCGGTAATTTCAATACCATTTCACAGGCAGACGGTAAACTTACATTTACTCTGGAAGGACTGAACAGCCCTGTGGAAACTTATAAAGGTAAATCTATAGCCGAACCGGGATTGAAAAATGAGCTGAAAGATAAGAAAGATTTTACTTTTCATTTAGTTTATGAAAAATCAGCGGCTCTCCTGTATCTCGCCGGTATTATAGCCATTATTTTTATTGTAATCCTTCTCTGCGTTCTTTTCATTAAACTGGCCGGTTCTGTTAAACCGATCAGCATATCTATTAAAATGGAAGGTATGCCCCCTGTAATACATACATATGAACTGGCATCCAGAGGCTCTATAGATATAATAGGAGGAACGTTTTCCACACCGGATCAATTTGAATTGCCAAACGTGGAAGGTACTGCCGCCGTTATACAGAGAAAAGGGAATAAATTTTTTCTGGTTCCGGAGAAAGCTTCTATAATAAATGATACAGGAGATACTTTTGACGGGCAGAAGGAAATAAAATTCGGCGATCATTTCACTCTCCGTATGGAAAACATCAGCGGTACCAATACAGATTTTTCTTTTGAATTTCAGAAAGCAGGCACAGAAGATATCTCTGACGGACTGGACAGCATTCTGGATGAGGATAGCAGTATTGCCGGAACGTTAGATACGGGAGATTTATTATAGTGAAAGGTGAAAAGGTTACTTCCCACTACTTTTCACCCTTTACTTCTCACTTTTCACTTATAAGGCAATAGCAATGTAAAAGTCGTACCTTCTGATTTTACGCTTGTAACAGTTATCGTGCCTTTATGGGCTTCAATTATCCATTTTACTATGGCAAGACCAAGACCGCTGCCTCCTATTTCCCTGGTTCTTGCTCTGTCTACTCTGTAGAATCGTTCAAATATATGTGGTATATCTTCAGAAGAAATTCCAATACCTGTATCTGAAATTTTTATTTCTGCATAATTCTCTTTTTTTGTAACCATAAGGCTGAGTTTACCATTTTCCTTATTATATTTTATTCCGTTATCGAGAAGGTTGAATAAAACCTGTTTGATTTTATCAGCATCTCCTTTTATTTTTATATCTCTATCTATATGAGTTTCTATGTGAATTTTTTTCTCTCTCCCAAGAAATTCTATCTGTTTTGTCGTATCCTCACAGATTGTATCCAGTTGTATTTCTTCGATGTTTAACAGCGCTTTTCCATTATCGGCTTTCGCAAGAAAAAGAAGATCTTTCACTATATTGGTCAGCCTGTCAACTTCTTCCATACTGCTTTCCAAGACTTCTTTATATTCTTCAGGACTTCTGTTTTTTTTCAGGGCTATTTCTATTTCCCCCTTAAGCACCGTAAGTGGAGTTCTCAGTTCATGTGACGCATCTGCGGTAAAACGTTTCTGAGCAGAAAAGGCATTTTCCAGCCTGTCAAACATTTGATTCAATGTTATCTGCAGTTTCCCTATTTCATCTTCTGAATTATTTATATGAAGCCTCTGAGCAAGATTTTCAGCGTTAATTTTTTTTGCTGTAGTGTTTATCTCTTCAATTGGTTTCAGAACACGTCCTGCCATAATGAAACCTCCCAGAAGAGCAAGCAGAAGAGTTGCAGGCACCGTAACCATCAGGCCAAGTGAAAATTTTTCAAGTGATGCCTGCACTTCATTCAACAATGTTCCTACCTGAATGATATATATGACATTCCCCTGCCAGTCTTTTACCGGGTATGTGAGAAATCTGATGGTTATATTCTGGTCCAGACGAAGAGTCTGAAAAAATAAATTGCCTTTTAATGCTTCGCCAAGTAAATCTTCTCTGAGATAAATTATCTTGTCTCCCAGGTTACTGGATTTTTTTACTATATTCCCCTTCAAATCAATTATCTGGATAAATTGACCGTAAACTCTGGCCTGATCAATGAAAGGGTAAAGAGGATTATTGGCAGGATAATTGATACCTATCCTATCAATATTTAAATAACCTGATTCGGTAAAATTAAAATGTACTATGAGATCAGGTTTCTGAATATTTATAAGGCTGGCTACAGCTTCTGCCCGTGATTGAAGAGAACCGTCTATACGGCTATAAAGATTATATCTGTAGCTGAAATAAAGGAGAAGGCTGAAAGTAGCCAGTATTAAAGTTAAAACTATAAAATACCAGAGAATAAGTTTAAATTTTATGGATTTAAACATCTTTTTGAGCAGACCTCTGTCTATGGTGTGTCAGGGTTACGCAAAATATAGTAATAGTACATTTAACAGGGACTGTGTCATAAATTTTGTGTAAACCTCTATCGAAGCCTTATTTCATAATAAGTTTACGTAAAACATCTTACACTCACTTTAACTTTACTCCCTGATAACGTAGCCCACACCCCTGATTGTGTGGATTAATTTCTTTTCAAATCCCCTGTCTATTTTCTGTCTGAGATAATTTACATAAACATCTATTACATTTGTCATAGGATCAAACTGATAGTCCCATACATGTTCGGCTATCATCGTTCTGCTTAAAACTCTGCCAGGATTTCTGATAAAATACTCTAAAAGAGCATATTCTTTATTTGTAAGTTCTATAGGTTTATTTCCCCTCGTTACAGTACGAGTTACTGCATCGATCACCAGATCACCTAACTGTAATTTGTTATCGGCTTTCTCCTGCTTACGTCTTGTAACAGCTCTGATTCTGGCCATAAGTTCAGAAAAAGCAAAAGGCTTTGTCATGTAATCATCTGCGCCAAGATCAAGACCCTGAATCTTACTTTCTAATTCATCTCTCGCCGTTAACATAATTACCGGAGTTGTAAAACCTTTATTACGCAAAGTCTTTAATACTTCAAATCCATCTTTTTTAGGCAACATAATATCAAGTATGATCAAATCGTAATCATTTACTTCAGCAAGAAATAACCCTTCTTCTCCATCATATGCCACATCTACGGCATAAGATTCTTCGATAAGACCTTTACTTATAAAACGGGCTACTTTTTTTTCATCTTCAATTAATAAAATTCTCATAATTATCTTTACCGGATAATCATCAAATTATCCGACCTGATTTTAGAATACCGATAAAACCGGACTATTTCATCTTAGATACCAGTAATGTTTTTGTAGATTTTATACCATCAATTTTTCTTAACTCATCAAAAATAAATTCATCCAGTTCATCCAGAGAAGGTGCTTCTACTTTGAGAAGTGTATCAAACTCTCCATAAATCCAGGCAGCTTCCACTACATTGGGCAGTGCTGTTAATTCATTCCATACAACTTTATCATGTTCAGAAGAAACCTGTAATAAAATATAAGCGGTTACCATTATATCATTCCTTATTCTGTTTTTTTATTTCCTTAAAGGCCAGTGATGATGCATCCAATGTTTTATTCAAAAGTTCCTCTCTGTGAGCAATAGACATAAACATTGCTTCATATTGAGACGGCGGCAAATATATCCCTTCTTCAAGCATTTTCCAGAAAAATAAAGCATATCTGACTTCTGAAGCAGTTTTTGCACTGCTGTAATCAAATATGGGCTTATCTGTAAAGAAAACTGTTAACATAGAACCAATCTGATTGATAGTTATATTTACTCCCTCTGCTTCTGCAATCTTTTTTAATTCAAAGGAAAATTTCTCAGTCTTTTTCTCAAGTTCTCTATATAATCCGTTCTTTTCAAGTTCAATGAGTATATTTATTGTAGCAAGTCCTGCGGCTACTGCCAGAGGATTACCGGAAAGAGTACCTGCCTGATATACGCCTCCAAGAGGAGATATACATTCCATTATTTCTTTCTTTCCGCCGTACGCTCCTACAGGAAGTCCTCCCCCTATTATCTTTCCGAGACATGTCAGGTCGGCTTTAATATTGAATTTTTCCTGGGCTCCGCCGAGAGCCAGCCTGAAACCTGAAATAACTTCATCAAATATCAATAGAATATTATATTTTTCAGTTATATCTCTTATAGCTTTAAGATAACCTTCCTGCGGAATTATCACTCCCATATTACCTGGAACAGGTTCCATGATTACTGCTGCTATATCCTGATGATGTTCTTTAATTAATTTCTCAAATAATTCAATATCATTAAAAGGTAATACTATTGTGTCATGTGCTGCTGCTTTCTGTATACCCTGGCTGGTAGGAATACCAAAAGTCATACTCCCAGAACCGGATTTTACAAGAAGTGAATCTACATGACCATGATAACAACCTTCAAATTTTACGATTTTATCTTTACCTGTATAACCTCTGGCCAGTCTTATGGCACTCATAGTAGCTTCTGTGCCGGAACTGACCAGTCTTACCATATCTATAGAAGGAAAAATCTCGCTTATCTTTTCTGCAAGGTCTATTTCCTGTTTTGTCGGAGCACCAAAGGTTGTTCCATCCTCGAGTTTTAATTTTATTTCTTCTATTACTCTGTTATGGCAATGGCCCAAAATTAATGGCCCCCATGAACATACAAAATCTATATATTCATTACCATCTACGTCATAAATTTTTGCCCCTTTTGCTTTTGATATAAAGAGTGGAACTCCTCCAACAGCACGAAAAGCTCTTACAGGGCTATTGACCCCTCCCGGGATAAAATTAATCGCTTTGTTAAATAATTCTTCTGATTTTTTTAAATTCATAAATAATACCTTTAATTACCAAGATAGTTAAAACAGTATTTACACATTTTATTTTTTACAGGGTTTTTCCTCTGACATAACGGGCAAATAATAACTTTTTCCTCCTGTTTTTTTTCTTTTTCTTCTTCTCTCTTTACCTCTACTATTTTTTTTCTTTCTATTATTTTCACACTCTCCTCTTTATAGTCAGCTTTTTCAACTTTTATATCTTTTGACCCTTCTTCGTAAGCTTCCTTTGTAATTTCTTCAGGTTTTTCCATCCTGTCCATGGATATATTTTCTTCTATTATTATTTCTACCTGTTTTTCTTCTATATAATTGAAACAATAACTACAAATTCTATTTCTCCCGGGATTTTTTCTCTGACATAAAGAGCAAATAACTACCTTCTCAACTTTTTTCTCCTGCTCTATCGGTTTAAGTTCTATTTTATTTCCTTTGATTTTTTTGCTTTCTTCTTCTTCCTCTTCCTCTTCTTCTTCCTCTTCCTCTTCTTCTTCCTCTTCCTCTTCCTCTTCCTCTTCCTCTTCCTCTTCCTCTTCAGTCTCTTCTTGAGGTATTTTCTCTTCAGTCTCCTCTTGAGGTATTTTCTCTTCAGTCTCTTCTTGAGGTATTTTCTCTTCAGTCTCCTCTTGAGGTATTTTCTCTTCAATCTCCTCTTGAGGTATTTTCTCTTCAGTCTCCTCTTGAGGTATTTTCTCTTCAGTCTCCTCTTGAGGTATTTTCTCTTCAGTCTCCTCTTGAGGTATTTTCTCTTCAGTCTCCT
>JAKPQU010000260.1 GCA_029555925.1 Bacillota bacterium | reverse complement strand
AGAAAAAAGATTTTATAAATTAATATTACCCTTATGGAATAACGTCTTATTTCCCTCCCTTGAGGGAGGGATTAAGGGAGGGTGTCTTTTAAGTTCATAATAACGTAATTATAACAGGAAAAAAGTAAATAGAAAAGAATGAGTAATAAAAAGTGAAGTGAAGTGAAAAAGGAGCATAACAATGGTTGAAAAAAAGCTTTTCAGACAGGAAGCACTTCAGAAACTATCTTCTCCGGAACAACTGGATCAGGCAATTACCATAACTGATTCCAGGGGATGGCTAGCTCTTATTATGTTCGGTATAATAATAGCGGTAATCTTCAGGTGGTTAATTGCAGGTATAATTCCTGTGACTCTTGCAGGAGAAGGTATCCTCCTGAAAGGAGGAGGATTGAAGGAAGTTGTTTCCATGACAGGTGGCTCTGTTGTCGAATTGAATGTGAAAACAGGCGATATTGTTACTTCTGATCAGCTACTGGTAAAGGTTATGAGACCTGAAATTTCAGATATAGAGCTTCTGATTAATGAAACAGAAGAAGAAATAGAAAAACGTTATGAAAATAAAGAAAAAAACAGTAAATTGATTGAGAAACTGCAAAATAAATTGACCCTGTTGAATGAAAAGAAATCAATCCTGTCGGAAATAAGAAGTCCTGTAAGAGGAAAAATACTGAATTTAATCGTGAAACCCGGGGATATTATAAAAGAATATGAGGCTATAGCAGTTATAGAGTCTCCTGATGAAACAATGGAGGCTGTAATGTACATACCTCTGGCTGCGGATAAAACAATTGAACCGTCCATGGATGTTCAGATTTCACCTTCTACTGCCAGAAAAGACCTTTATGGCTTTATCCCGGGTAAAATAAAATCTGTAGATGTTTTCCCTGAAACCAGAGAAAGTATGATGAAGGTTATAGGCAATGAAGAACTGGTTTCCATGTTTTTATCCCGCGGGCCTTCAATGGAAGTGCATGTAGAACTTTCCTGTGACGCAAACAGGGAATTAAAATGGTCATCAGACAGGGGAGGGCCTCATATATACAGCGGAACCCTCTGTAGAGGAACTGTAATATTAAAAAAGATTCATCCTTTAGATCTTCTTTTCCCTTCCGCAGAATAAATATATGAATAAAGAAAAGATAATCAATAAACGAGTTAAAACCCCTACGGTACTGCAGATGGAAGCAGTGGAATGCGGTGCCGCATCACTTGCTATTATCCTTGCCTATTACGGAAGAATCGTTCCCCTTGAAAAACTGAGGATAGATTGCGGTGTGTCCCGTGATGGCAGTAAAGCAGTAAATATACTGAAAGCCGGCAGAAAATACGGTCTTCTTACAAAAGTTTTTAAAGCCCCCGGCATAGATCTGCTGTTAAAACTTAAATTCCCTGTGATTGTATTCTGGAATTTTAACCATTTTCTTGTAGTGGAAGGTGTGGGGAAAAATTGCGTATATTTAAATGATCCTGCCTCAGGGCCGAGAACTGTTTCAAGAGATGAATTCAGCAGAGCCTTTACCGGTATTGTACTTACCTTTGAGCCCGGCCCTGACTTCACAAAAGGAGGGGAAAAACCGGGCCTTTACAAAAAACTTATCAATCGTCTTAAAGGTTCTGAAACAGCCATTATCTATATTTTACTTGCAGGGTTGCTCCTTGTTTTTCCCGGCCTTATTATTCCTATGTTTATGAAGATTTTTGTAGATAATATTCTTATAAATAGAATGGATAATATTATTGTTCCCCTTATAACCGGTATAATTATTACTGCCATATTGCAGGGAGGACTTACATATCTTCAGACCTATTATATATTAAGATTCGAAACAAAACTTTCTTTAAGCACTTCAAGCAAATTTTTCTGGCATATACTCCATCTTCCTGTCGAATTTTTTACACAGCGCTTTCCCGGCGATATAAGTTCAAGAGTTGCCATAAACGATAAAGTTTCCCAGTTGCTTGCCCAGCAGATTGCGCCGAATATACTCAATATTATTATGTGTATTTTTTACCTTGTTATTCTTTTTACCTGTAACATTTCCCTTACCCTTACAGGTTTATTCATTGCATTTCTGAATGTCCTTGCCCTTAAATATATAGCAAGAAAAAGAATAGACGGGAATATGAGAGTCCTTCAGGAAAGAGGAAAACTCATAGGCACATCCATGTCAGGTCTGAGTTATATTGAAACCATTAAATCCAGTGGTACAGAAGGAGATTTCTTTACAAGATGGGCAGGATACTTTGCCAAAACGATCAATATAGAACAGGAATTGAATGTTTACACCCAGTTTCTTGCAGTGATCCCGTCATTTCTGAATTCTCTCAATACAATGGTCATGCTGTCTATTGGTGCCTATCTCATTATAAAAGGTCATATGACAGCCGGCACACTTGTAGCATATCAGAGTCTTATGAGCTCTTTTATGACACCTTTTAACAGACTGGTAAATCTGGGAAGTACCATGCAGGAAGTCCACGGCGATATGGACAGACTCGATGATATTTTGAGCTATGATATAGATAAAGAGAAAGAAGATATAGATAAAGATACCTCTATAAAGTTATCCGGAAAACTTGAACTCAGGGGTATATCTTTCGGTTACAGTCCTCTGGAACCTCCTCTGATTGAGGATTTTAATCTTACTCTGTTGCCGGGGGCAAGGGTTGCCCTTGTCGGTTCTTCGGGAAGCGGCAAATCGACAATCGGAAAACTTATATGCAGTCTTTATCGCCCCTGGAAAGGGGACATACTTTTTGATGAAAAACCTGTAGATAAAATACCTGTAGAGATTATACATAATACCCTGGCTATGGTAGATCAGAGTATTATGCTCTTTGAAGGAACGGTGAGCGAAAATATAAGTCTCTGGGACCCGTCAATTCCGAAGAGCGATATTATAAGGGCTGCAAAAGATGCCTCTATCCATGACGGTATAACGGAAAAAGAAAAAGGATATGATTCCATTGTAGAGGAAGACGGGAGAAATTTCAGTGGCGGTCAGAGGCAGAGACTGGAAATAGCCAGAGCTCTCTCTACAAACCCGAGGATCCTCATACTCGACGAGGCTACAAGTGCTCTCGATGCCATTACGGAAAAGCAGATAGATGAAAATTTAAGAAAAAGAGGGTGCACCACCATTATAATTGCCCACAGACTCAGTACAATAAAAGATTGTGATGAAATTATAGTTCTTGATAAAGGCAGGGTAGTTCAGAGAGGAAGACATGAGGAACTTGTAAAAGATGAGAATGGGCTTTATAAAAACCTTGTTCAGATTTATTGAGTCGTGAGTCGTGAAAA
>JAKPQU010000238.1 GCA_029555925.1 Bacillota bacterium | reverse complement strand
TGACGCGTAACGCGTGACGGGTAAGATATCCCTTCACTTTTCACGACTCACGACTCACCGTTCCCGTCCCTTAAATCTTCGCATCTATCGTTCTTATTACCTTTTCTTTCGGCACGGCAGGTACAAGAGGAGGTGGTGATAAATCCACATCACCCGTTGTACAGGTCAAAGAAGTTACATTAAATTTTTTAAGTGATTCCTTTAATTCATCCAGATTTTTTTCAAAAACCTCCTTTATTTCTTCTTCCGTAACAGTTATTTTACAATCACTCAGATTACCCTTACTCTGAACAGTTATTTCTACAGGCCCCATAGTAATGGTTTCAAGAAGAAGATCTATTTTTATTTCTTTAAGTGCCAGGGGTTTCTTCTCTTCCGGATTTTTTTTATATATTCTTAATTCTCCGCCTTTGAGTTGCTCCTGAATAACAAGAGGTAATGGTAATGATATATAGGGGAGTTCACCGAAAGCTGTAGATTTATTCTTCATTGTCATATAAAGATTATCTATATTATCAAGAGTAGAGGTTATGGCTCTGGACAGTTTATCCTCATCTGATTTTATAAGAGCTGTTTTTGTATCATAAACAGGGTTTTCAACTTTTTTATCTTCATAAGTAAGATTTCTTATGTAATCTTTTAAATCTAGCTTTTTAGACAGAAGTTTTTCCACAGTTTCTTCATCCATATTTTTTAAATCGAATAAATTATTATTTTTCAACAGAGTTTTTAAATCAATATTTTTGTCTCCTTTTATATAGTTGATAATTTCATCGACTCCAGGATTATTACCAAATTTTTCTTTAATTACAAACTTTATATCCTCCATCTCAAGGTCATTGAGTAATTCTTTTAATTCCAGAATAAGGTTTTTATTTAATTCTTCGATATTTAATTGAAAATTTTTAGAAATTACTATTTCCTGAAGATTGGCCTTCAGGTTATTAAGCTTAAACTCTTTCCCTGACTGAGGTTCCTGCATATTATTAATCATATGAGAAGGGTTATGGGAAAAACCTTTTTCCACCTGAGTTTTTCCGCCGGTTTCCGATGCAAGTTGTTTCATAATAAATTCTTTTCCTCCCTGAGTTTCTTCCGTATGTTTGATTAAAGAGGAAAGATGTTTCTCCGGCGGAGTATAAACATTTTTTATCATATTTTTCAGAGAGGAAGCTATTTCTTCTTTACCTGTATCTGTTTTCAGAGGAATAGTATCCAGAAGCTTTATAAGATTTTCGGCAGTTTTTTTTAACTCAGGATTTATATCCTCTTTCTCTGTTAACTGTTTCAAGTTACTGCCGAGTGTATCCAGTCTTTCACTTAAAGGGAGAGGGTTTTCTTTAAAATTTTTGAGCAATGAAAATATTTCTTTTGACATGGGAAGATTATTCATTTTCATAAAAGCTATAATATCCATATCCTGAGACATATCTCCTCCTGTGTCCTGAAAGATATTCAAAGCTTTCTCAAGAAAATTTCTTTCCAATGAAAGGCCGTAATTCATAGCATTTTTCACGAGAGACATGGTCTGCAGATTTTGTTTCATATTAAGATCTTTTATCACACTCTCAGGATTTCTATCGAGTAACTGGACAAAACTGTTTTCCCCTCTGTCTGAAAGAATTTGAAGTGTTAATTGTTCGGGAGTGTTTCCTTTCAATCTGACTGTTACCATTTGTCCGAGGTCCAGGGGGGTAAGCATTCTTACTGCCAGATTTTTTCCGGGAAAACTTATAACAGCATTCTCTCCTGATATATCTGTGACCCGTCCCCGTAAAGTCCTATCTCCAAAAAACTCTGAAAGACTCTGATTTGTTTCCTTTACAGGTACATACTGCTTATCTTTTTGATTTATGGCATATATAAAGTTTAATAACATGTCCATATTATTCACCTTCGTAAAGAGTGAGTAAGGTACAATTCTTTTCACCCTTCACTGTTATTATCGGCAAAAAAATAAATTAAATTAAATTTCTCTCTAATATTATATAACAAAAAGCCGATATAAAATATATAAATTATTTAGATATATTGCCTCTTTATAATTTTTATCTAAACCTTTATTCTACAACATTAAAAATGAAAAATTCTATAGTTTTAAATTATAAATGAAGGAGAATCCTATTTAAAGAGCGAATTGCAGAAAAGTTATTTTTTCGAGAAAAATTCCTGAGGAGGATAAATTATTATGAGCCATAAATTACTGTTTATTGATGACGAAGAAAAGGTTCAACTTGCGCTGAAACGTCTGTTTTTCAGTGATAAATACGAGATATATACAGCCTCCAGCAGTCAGGAAGCTTTGAAAATAATCAAAGAGGTTCCTGTAGACTTAATAATTTCCGATCAGAGAATGCCTGAAATGACCGGAGTGGATTTCTTTATAGAATCAATGAATATTGTTCCTGACGCAATCAGGATTATACTTACAGGTTATGCAGATATGGATGCAGCTATCGGAGCAATAAATAAAGGCAATGTATACAAGTTTATAATGAAGCCCTGGGAAAATGACGACCTTAAATTATCAGTAGAAAAAGCTCTGGAACATTATGATCTCATAAAAGAAAACAAAAGACTTAATGAAGAATTAAAGATCTGGAATAAAACTCTGGAACAAAAAGTAATAGAAAGAACAGAGGAACTGCAGGAAGAAAAAAATAAACTGCTTGCTTTTATTAACACCCTGAGAGAAGGTTTTGTCTTCTGTGATGGTGATGGTGTAGTAGTCCATATAAATCATGCAGCAGAAAAATATTTTAATGTCAAACTTCACGATATTATAGGTAAGAAACTTTCAGGTACTCCTTTCGATCCTGTCAGAGAAAGTCTGGAAAAATATCTCGCAAGATTCAAAGAAAATGAAGGGCAAAAGGATCTGGAAAATAATTTCAAATTAAACAGCGGTGACTGGTATAATATCCGCTTTACTCCATTAAGAGAAGACGGTAAAGTGACTGGAATAATAATGCAACTTTTCACAATAAAAGAAAGATATCTTTGATCTTTTGTAATTAAAGGGTATATGAGTAGTGAAGGGTGAGCAGCGGGTGTAGTCACGCATCACGCATCACGCATCACGCATCACGTACTATAAAGGAGGTAACAACTTGGCTTACAAGGTTTTAATAGCTGACGATGCTGCTTTTATGAGAATGATGATTAAGAATATTGTTACACAGAATGGTTACGAACTGGCAGGAGAAGCTGCCAATGGTGCTCAGGCTGTAGACAAATACAAAGCTCTGAAACCTGATATAGTTACTATGGATATAGTTATGCCTGAAAAAACAGGCATTGAAGCAGTTAAAGAGATCATAGCCTTTGACCCGAATGCAAAGGTTATTATGTGCAGTGCCATGGGACAGCAATCTATGGTAATAGAAGCCATTCAAGCCGGCGCTAAAGATTTTATTGTAAAACCCTTTCAACCCCCGAAAGTACTTGCAGCAATAGAAAAAGCACTTGGTGCTTAGGAACTGATTACTTGAATGCAGTATTCTTGTGGGTATAAATCAGGTTTTTAGGAGGTTTGTTATGCTAAATGATATGCAGCTTGATGCTATTAAAGAAGTAGGAAATATTGGAGCCGGCAATGCAGCTACTGCTCTTGCTGAGATGACCTCAATGAAAATAGATATTACTGTGCCTAAAGTACTTGTTGAGGAAATAGAAGATATACCCCTGAAACTCGGGGGAAGTGAAACTGTTTCCGTCGGTATATATTTTGGCATAGAAGGTGACCTGAACGGCAATATAATATTATTTTTGCCGGTAGAAGGTGCCCTTAAAATGATAGATATTATGATGTTTATGGAACAGGGTACAAACAAAGAAATAGATGAGATGGGGCAGTCTGCCCTTATGGAACTGGGAAATATTCTGGCAAGTTCCTACCTTAATGCCCTCTCCGGTCTTACGGGAACATATTTGTTACCGACTCCTCCTAATTATACTACGGAAACAGTTGATGCCATGATAAATAATATATTAAATAATATGGGGCTCGATGTTGATAGAACAATATTTGTAGCCACTGAATTTACGGAATCCTCTGTAAGAGTAGAAGGAGGTTTATTATTTTTACTTACCCCTCAGAGTCTGAGTAAACTCTTTGGTATTATGGGACTGGAATAAAAAGAAATTCTCTATGTATTGTTCAGATAAAGGTTTTTATTGGAGGAGGATTATTTTTATTCTTTCTTCTTTTTTTATACCTTTTATTTTTTATGTAATCTTTCTCTGCCCTTCTATTGCAGGAGGCGATTCTACCGAACTTGTTACTGCCTGTGCCGTTACAGGTATTCCCCATCCTCCCGGTTATCCTCTTTATACACTACTCGGAAATTTTTTTACCTTTATTCCGCTTTATTCTATTGCATGGAGGGTAAATTTACTGTCTGCTTTTCTGAGTGCCATGTGCTGTATGTTTATCTACCTTTCTCTGGAAATTCTCACAAAAAATCCCGTAGCTTCTCTGTGTGGTTCTTTATGTCTGGCTTTTTCAAGATATTTCTGGCATTATTCCGAAGTAGCAGAGGTATTTCCTCTGAATAACATGTTTGTTTCTCTCCTGATTTATATATTAATCGCCTGGAGAAAACATTTAAATGACAATAGATATATTTATCTTACAGGCTTTGTATTCGGATTGTCCATGACAAATCACCATACTGCAATTCTCCTCATGCCTGCCATAGTATTTTTTTTAATCTATAATAAAAAAGATATATTATTGAAAAAGAAAATTCTCTTTTTTTCTGCCATTGCGTTTCTGGCAGGGCTTACGCCTTACATTTATCTGCCTCTTGCCGCTATAAAGGAACCTCCACTTAACTGGAAAAATCCTGTAACTATTAAAAATTTTAAGGAACTGGTATTCAGAGAAAATTACGGAACTATGTCTCTTATACCGGAAAAATTTTTAAAAGAACATAATCTGAAAGTTCCTTCTTTATATGAAAAGTTCTCTGTTTATATCGCTTCTTTTTATTACCAGTTCAGAATGACAGGGATTTTACTTGCCATAGCCGGATTTATCTATCTTTTATTTAAAGATCTGCCTTTCAATATGTTTCTTCTTACAGGTATATTCTTCACTGGATTTTTTTTTGTATCTATTGCAAACATGCCCTTTGAAATACCGCTTTTAGTCGGAGTATTACAGCGTTTTTACATTATGTCTGCCGTAATTTTTTCATTTTATACAGGTTTTGGCGTAAAATTTTTACTGGACTTTTGCGGTAAATTTTCTACCAGCCGGCATATAATCATCTCTGTTATTATAGTTTTCATCTGTTTTTTCGCGCCTTTTATATCCAATATGGATGAAGCTGATTTTCGGAATAATTACCTGGCCATTGATTACGGAAAAAATATCCTCTCTCCCCTGCCACAGAATTCAATTTTATTCGTAAAAGGAGATCTTCCATCTATGACATCTGATTATTTGCAGATGGTAGAAGGCTTCAGAAGAGATATAAAGGTAATAGATTATGTAAAACTCAGATATGCCTGGTATACAGAGACAATAAAAAAACGATATCCCGACATAATAATTTTACAGGATAAATATGAAGATACTTCTTCTGTAAATACAGAGCTAATCAGTCTGAATATAAAAAAATTTAACATATTCGTAACAGAGCTTCAGGGACATACAGGAAAATTCACCGAAACACCTTATGGAATGACCTGGAAACTTTCAGATACAGATTCAGCAAACGTTGAAAAACAGAATTTTAAATTTATCGTGAGAGGTCTTGAAAAAGATTATAGCCTTTCTTCATGGGAATATGAGATAAAAAGGCAATACGAAAGATTCGGCATTATTGGTGAGTGAGAAGCGTGATGCATGTGATGCGTGAGGCGTGACGTGTAAAACTCCCCTTTCACTTTTCACTTCTCACGACTCACTGAAAAAGGCTTAATCCTATCCATATAAATTTTACAAAACAACTAGTCCTAAAGAACTATTAAAAATTTCTAAAATATTTTTTTTAAACCCCCTAAAGTTTTTCTAAAACGTGCCGATAATAGATTTGGATGGGTTTAAAATGCTCACTATTATATAAAATTTGAATTTCTAATTTCCGTGTAATACATAGTATTTTCTTAAATAAAAATTAAAATAAATAAAAAAATCTATATCAGTCCTTTACAATATAACCTCTAAAAGATCCTTATATCTGGCCATATTGTTGATAAAATCAACAAAATAGTTCCCCTATGTATTCTAAATAGTTCCATAGAAGAATTGAAAAAAAGCCCCTCAAAAACTACTATAGTAAGTAGATAGAAGAAAATTTTCTCAAAGGACTGTTGTGAGATGATAGAAAAAATCGCCAATGACTCCAACATATTACTGTTACAGAAATGTCTTGATGCTTCGGCTTTGAGACATAAAGTAATATCAAACAACATTGCCAATGCTACGACTCCCGGGTTTAAAGCTTCTGATATAAGCTTTCAGGGAGAGGTTAAAAAACTGCTCGATGAAAAAAACGGAGAGAATGAAAAACTCAATTTATCTGTAACAGATAAAAATCATATCTCACCATCCCCGCCGGCTCTGTCCGAACTGATGCCGAGAGTTATTGCATCTGATACTTACAGGCAGATTGACGGCAATAATGTTGATATAGACAGGGAAATGTCCACTCTTGCAGAGAATTCACTTTCTTTTCGTACCTATACACGATTACTCGGAGATGTTTTCACAGGAATTACATCTGCCATAAAAGGAGAGTAGGAGGTTAAGAGATATGGGTATTTTTTATGGTCTCGAAACAAGTGCGTCTGCCCTGACTTCCCAGAGGCTTGTCATGGATGTCATATCAAATAACATAGCAAATGCGACCACTACCAGAACCCCGGAAGGAGGGCCTTTCAAAAGACAGATGGCTATCCTGATGGAACGTTCTTCTGAAGGAGGAAACTCTGCGGGGAACGGCTCGAAGGTAGTAGATATAGTTCAGGATGCAGCTCCGCCCAGAATGGTTTATCTTCCAGGTCATCCTGATGCAAATAAGGATGGTTATGTAGCTATGCCTGATATAGAAATAGTCAAAGAAATGGTTGACCTTACAATAGCTTCCAGAAGCTATCAGGCCAATGTTACTGCCTTTAATGAAGGGAAACAGATGATACTGAAGGCCCTTGAACTCGGTAAATAAAGGAGGTTATCTGTCATGATATCTTTTCCTGCAGGTGGGCTCGAACCGATAAAACTGATGGAAATAACCGGCAACAGATATGCCGATAAGACAGAAATTTCAAAAGAAAAGACTGGAGCCTTTACCGGAATCATAGATTTACTGTCAAAAGGCATTAAGAGTGTCAATGATTTACAGCAGAAAGCCACAAAATCTATAGAACAGGTCGCTTCCGGCGACGGACAGAATGCTCATGATGTAGTCATTGCCATGCAGGAAGCAAGTATGGCTTTCCAATTTGCACTGAGAGCAAGAAATAAGGTTGTAGAGGCTTACAATGAAGTAATGAGAATGAATATATAATTTTTATGTTCAGATAAAAATTACAAACTCCTTCGAATCTATTATCGGCAGCTAAAAAACTTTACTGTTTTTTCAAAGAAAGGGAAAAAAAATGGCAGAATTACAGAAATATAGAGATAGAATAATAGCAATGTTTCTGGGGCTCACAGGAAAACAAAAAATAATTTTTTTCTCTATAGCTGTTCTGGCTATTGCAGGAATCATTGTATTTATTAACTGGGTTACAAAAACCGAATATAAGGTTCTATTTTCCGAATTGAACGCCGAAGATGCAAATGCAATCATACAGAAATTAAAAGACGGTAAAATAAGCTATAAAATTGCCGACGGAGGTTCCACTATTCTTATACCTGTAGAAAGCCTTTACGAACAGCGCCTTTCTCTGGCAGCCCAGGGACTTCCCAAGAAAGGTAAAATAGGTTTCGAAATATTTGATAAAACCAATCTTGTAGGAACCGAATTTGAAAAAGAAATGAATTACCAGAGAGCACTTCAGGGAGAATTGTCCCAGACAATCAATCAGTTAGAAGGTGTTTCTGACAGCAGAATTCATATTACTATACCCAAAACAAGACTTCTTACAGATATGGAAAAATCGCCGACAGCTTCTATAGTTTTATACTTAAAACCCGGTGCTTCCATAACTTCAGAACAGGTTCAGGGTATAGTTCACCTTATATGCAGCAGTGTAGAAGGACTGCAGCCTGATAATGTATCAGTACTTGATAATTACGGAAATCTGATCTCAGATAATCTTCAGAAAAAAGACGAAGATATACCTGACCCTGACGATGTACTCGCAAAATATTACAAATTGAAGAAAAAGATAGAAACAGATCTGCAGACAAAGGTTGAAACACTTATGGACTCCGTAGTAGGTGATAAAAAAGCCGTAGTTCAGATAAGTGTTGAAATAAATATGGATAAAAGAGAAATTGACAAGGAAACCTATATCCCTGTAAAAGGCACTTCAGGAGTGCTCAGAAGTGAACAGGTACTGGATGAAAAATATGAAGGAGGAGGGTCTCCCCCAGGAGGTGGACCGAATACGGATCAAAAGGTTCCTTCCTATCCTGCAGCACAGGGAGGAAATAATAAGAACAATTATAAAAGAGGGGAAACTATATCCAATTATGAGATAAGTACAGAAAAGATGAAACATATAAATATGCCGGGAGAAATAAAATATATATCAATAGGTGTCGGCATAGATAAAAATCTTGCCCTTACGGCGGAAGACCTTTCAAATATTAAAGATCTTGTAT
>JAKPQU010000236.1 GCA_029555925.1 Bacillota bacterium | reverse complement strand
TAAAGTTTTTTAAAGAATATATAGTGTATAAAATATAACTTAATCTTCGCGTCACGCGTCACGCGTCACGGGGTCACGAAAGAATCATGTTAACCTTTGCAATTTTTGAATTTAAAACAAAAACGCTTAATTCTTTTCATCTTCCACCTTATAAGGGTTCTACATTCCGGGGAGCCTTCGGTCATACTATTAAAAAGATTGCCTGCGTAAAACAACGGGCAGACTGTGACGGATGTCTCCTTAAAACAAAATGCATTTATTCTTATATCTTTGAAACACCTCCTCCGGAAGATAGTTCTATGATGAAGAATTATACTGCTGCACCTCATCCTTTTATACTGGAACCGCCTCTTGAGGTAAAGACTGACTATGAAAAAGGGGAAGAACTGAATTTTTCCCTTGTACTTACAGGGAAAGCCATAGATTATCTCCCCTATTTTATCTATGCCTTTGATGAAATGGGGAAAAACGGTATAGGAAGAGACAGGGGAAGATATGACATAGAAGAGGTAATTAATCATAAAGCAGACTGGCAAAATGGAACTGTAATTTATGGCAGAGAAAAGAAACTCCTCTCACCTCCCAATATTTTGACATCTGACGAATTTGAGAATAACGAAGTTGATAAAATAACCATTTCTTTTATTACACCTGCAAGAGTAAAATATGAAGAAAAATTTGTTAACACCCTGGAATTTCATATATTTATGAGAAATATACTCAGACGAATAAGCCTTCTCACATATTTTCACTGCAACGGAAAACTTGATGTAGATTTTAAAGATCTCATAGACAGAGCAACCGGTATATCCGTAATAAAATCAGACCTTCAATGGCTTGACTGGGAGAGATATTCTAACAGACAGCAGAGCAGGATGAAAATGGGCGGTCTCGTCGGAGATATTACATTTACCGGTGATTTTAAAGATTTTTTACCTTATATTACAACAGGTAAATATATACACGTCGGTAAAGGTGCGAGTTTCGGCCTGGGGAAATATGAAATTTATTTATAATTAAAAAACTTGCATAAAAAAATTTCTTGCAGTATAATTGTCCCTTATTACAGATTATGATGCATTAAGCATCACTTACAAGGAAGGGACAATAAATGAAAGCTGGAATTATCGGTCTTGCCTCATCGGGAAAAACTACACTTACAGGTGCTTTTATGGGCACATCAAAGAAGAGTAAAGGGATAGGTATTGTACAGGTTCCCGATGACAGGCTTTATGAACTGGCAAAGATATATTCGCCGGAAAAAACAACACCGGCTACGGTGCAGATAGAAGATCTGCCTCCTCTTGATACACAGATAAAAGAAGAAAAAGTGAAATTCTTTGAAAAAGGAAAAACAATGGATGTTCAGATCCTCTGTGCAGGCGGTTACCGGTGTTTTTCCACGGAAGATATCATTAAAGAAATATCAAAACTCAGATTTGAACTCATCATACAGGATCTGGATATTGTAACGAAGAGACTCGAGAAAATCGAAATGGAAATAAAAAGAGCTCCTAAAACAAAAGTGCAGAAAGAAGGAGAAATAAAACTTCTCGAAATACTCAGAAAAAGTCTTGAAGAAGAAAAATTTCCGTCCTATCAGAGTTTAAATCTGGATGAACATCAAAAAATACTGACAAATAACTACAGTTTTTTCACACTGAAACCTTCTATCTATGTAATAAATGTGTCACAGGAACAGTATATGGAAAAGAGAGAAGAAATAGAAGAAGCCATAAAAAAATATCTGGAAGAAGCAGGAGAAAATGCGCCTTTTGTTGTTATAGATGCTTTTACGGAAGCGGATATTATGGACATGGAAGCAGAAGAAATAAAAGAATTCCTCAAAGAATTCGGTCTTAAAGAACCGGGGAAAGATAAAATCATAAGGGAAGTATACAAACTCCTGGGACTTATAACATTTTTTACAGTAGGTGAAGATGAAGTCAGGGCATGGAATATACACAGGGGGGATAATGCGGTACAGGCGGCAGGAGCGATACACAGCGACCTGGCCAGAGGTTTTATAAGAGCAGAGGTCGTGGAATCCGACTATCTTTTAAAAGTCGGTTCCCTGAATGCAGCAAAAGCACAGGGGAAACTCCGTCTGGAAGGTAAAGATTATACAGTTAAAGACGGAGATGTTGTACATATATTGTTCAATGTTTAGAAACTGAAAGAAAAATAAGTCCGGCAATTGTTAAAACGGTTATTATTCTGGTGTCACGCGTTACGCGTTACGCGTCACGATATAGACTGTAAATATAATGCCGGACAAATAATAAAAAACTGCCTTCAGATCTTCTATACTGAAGGCAGTTTTTTAAGAAATTCTTATCAATATGTCTGTGTTTCCACAAGTGTCTTGCTGCACCATTCGATAAGGTTTATGAAATAATATTCAGGACGTCTGAGCCTGTCTTCTTCCAGTTTATCCCAGTTAATATTTATTTCCATTACAGTCCTGTCACGGTCATCGCAAATAGCGGAAAGCATTTCTTTTTTAGTCAGAATAAATTTATTCAGCTTCAAAAACAGAGAAGCCTGGAGGATAAAAAATACATTCTTATATGAAAATTCCAGGCTATCCGGGTCATAATCTTCCGAATAAATCATCTTATGACGTGTTTCATGAAGTATGGCTGACGATGAATTTCTTATGTAGTCGGTAATATCTCTTTTATCAGGTCCATCTATTAAATCAAAAATATTTCCATGAAGTACCCTGCAGCCATTTACAAAATGAAACAGTTCATGACGGGGCCAGGCTTTAATTTCCCGTACGCTGGAGATAAAGCCGCAAGCTTTTTTACTGTAAGGCATTTTTCTGACAATCTGTCTGTATGCAATAAGATCGTCAATATCTACTTTATCCAGAATAACATTTACATCAATATCGCTCTTTTCACCGGCTTCGCCCCGGACAAAACTACCTGTGTGTCCGGCAAATACAAGTCTTTCACCAAAGGTTTCCCTGAGATGATGCATCAATAAATCAAGCCATTCATTTACATTGAAGTCCATTATGGTAACCTCCGAAGACACGAATTTATTTCGTAATGTGCAATACATATGATTTCATCGGGTCGAGTATTTACTGACATGAGCGTTAAACATTTAATAAATGTTTTCCTCCCGTCACGCGTCACGCGTCACGAGAGCATATATGTATTATTTATTCTTACCTCGGTAATAAAACCTCTTCACTCTTCACCATTAATTATGCTGTTACGCTCTTTCTTGACAGTTTTATCTCTTCCTCTATACTCTGAGGAACCCTTTCATATTTCAAAAACTGCAGTGTAAATTCAGCTTTTCCCTGAGTAAGAGAGCGAAGGTTCGTGGCATAGCCGAACACCTCCGAGAGAGGCACCTCTGCAGAAATATTGGTGAAACCGTTTTCTACCACTGTATCTACAATAATTCCCCTTCTCTGATTTACACTGGCAAGAACATTGGAGCGAAATTCAGAAGGCGATTCTACGGAAAGCAACATAACAGGTTCGAGAATCTTCGGGCTTGCTTTTTTATAGGCTTCACGAAATGCTCCAATGGATGCAAGTTCAAAAGCAAGTCTTGAAGAATCTACAGGATGGAATTTCCCGTCATTTACCCTCATGGTTACTCCCACAACAGGGGCTTCTATAAGGGAACCTTTTAAAGTGCATTCATTAAAACCGCTTTCACAGGACGGAATATATACCTTCGGAATTACTCCTCCCTTTGTTTCATCTACAAAGTGGCAACCGCAGTTATTATTCGGCTCAATGACACCTGCAACACGGGCAAACTGTCCTCTTCCTCCGGTCTGCTTTTTATGAGTATAATCAAAGGTAATTGGTTTTGTAATGGTTTCTCTGTACGAAACCTGAGGCGCACCTACTTCGAAATCTGCATTGTATTCTCTTTTCATTCTTTCTATATAAACATCAAGATGGAGTTCACCCATACCCTTGATGACAGTCTCTCCTGTCTCTGCATCAATAAAAGCTTTAAAGGTCGGGTCTTCTCTTGTAAATCTGTCCAGAGCTTTGGAGATATTATCAAAGGATTTTTTGTCTTTCGGTTTTATGGCAAGCGAAAGGATCGGTTCGGGGACAAAGGTGGATTTCATGGAATAATTTATATTACCGTGAGTAAAGGTATCGCCTATGGAACAATCTACGCCGTACAGTGCTACAATATCACCGCAGGTGGCGGAAGTAATGTCTTCCATATGATTTGCATGCATACGTAAAAGACGTCCTACTTTAAAACGTGTTTTTGTTCTTGAATTAAAGAGATTATCACCTTTTCTGACTGTTCCCTGGTAAACGCGTATATAAGTCAGCTGTCCGTACTGCTGTTTTTCCAGCTTAAATGCAAAAGCTATTGCAGGAAGTTCCGGGTCGGCGGATATAGGCACTTCTTCCCCGTTATTATCAAGATCCATTGCAGTATTTTCCACATCAAAAGGTGCGGGAAGATAATTTACAATACCGTCTATAAGAGGCTGTACACCTTTGTTTTTCAATGATGTGCCCAGGAAAACAGGAGTCATTTTCAGAGAAACCGTT
Source organism: Bacillota bacterium (assembly GCA_029555925.1). The sequence goes on along the minus strand of JAKPQU010000236.1, from coordinate 27,147 downwards.
CCTTTTCTTATGGCATCCATAAGAAGTTCTTCCGTAACAGTACCGTCAAAATATGCTTCAGTCAATTCCTCGGAAAACATACTTGCCTTATCAACCAGTTCTTCTCTGTAAGTATTTGCTTCCTCCTGAAGATGGGAAGGAATTTCTTCTTCACGTATATTTTCACCGTTATCTCCGTCGAAATAAATAGCTTTCATTTTAACGAGATCTATGACACCTTCGAATTTACTTTCCAGACCTATAGGTAACTGAACAGGAACGGCATTACGGGATAATTTCTGTCTTATCTGTTCTATGACACGTAATGGCCCGGAGCCGGTTCTGTCACATTTATTAATAAAAGCCAGCGTGGGAACTTTATAGCGCTTTAATTGCCTGTCCACCGTAATGGACTGTGGCTGTACGCCGCCAACAGCACAGAGAACAAGTATGGCTCCATCCAGTACATGGAGTGCATTTTCAACTTCAATGGTAAAATCTACATGACCCGGTGTGTCTATAATGTTTATGGAATGTCCGTTCCAGTCTACATTTGTTGCGGCAGAAGTAATCGTTATGCCTCTTTCTTTTTCCAGTTCCATAAAGTCCATAGTAGCTCCCACACCATCTTTACCTTTTACTTCATGAATGGCATGTATTTTATTGCAGTAGTAAAGAATACGCTCTGTAAGGGTTGTCTTACCCGAGTCTATATGAGCGCTGATACCTAAATTTCTTATTTTAGAAACATCTGAATTCATCAAACTTATACCCCTTGTTAAATGTTTAAGAGTTCAATATATTACCTGAAAAGAATAAATTTGTCAACAGTTTTTCTTACATTTTTATAAATTCGTAATGCGTAATACGTAATGCGTAATGCGTAATGCGTGATGCGTGATGCGTAATCCGTGATGCGTGATACGTAATGCGTAATGTGTGATAAGTCATGCAGATTTACTATATACAGAAAAATTTAAATATTGCGTCGGTTAAAACTTTACGATATAATCTGTAAATATAAAAATCCTGAAATCATTTCGTTTTTTGGGACAGTCCTTTACGAACAAAACAGTGAGTATTAATGAGTAGAATAAAACACATATACGGTGTTATAATTTTCAGTGTATTATCCTCTATCTTTATCGTAAATATTATTTCAATCCTTTTTCCCGTCACAGGAAAAATAGGAACATATTTGTGGTTTTTTTCTTATATATTCTTTGTTATTCTGGCCTTAACAGGCCTCTATCATTTCATAAAAGAAGCACTGACGGAAAAACTTTTTATTACTCTTTTACTTGTAATTATCTGGCTGTTTATCATTGGCTCCAACATAAACAGAGTGAAAAATGTAAGTTCCGAGGCCACACAACAGATAGGTCATGTAGTTTCTTTATTGCATTTCTCTAAAACTATGGGCTTTAATGACCAGTGTTTTATCGGTTACCCTGCAAGACAGTTTTTCTTGCCCTCCTTACCTACGTTAATAATGGGACGAAGGGTACTATCGCTTAATCTGGGAGGAAGTCTGTATGTTATAACAGGTCTTTTAATTTTTTCACGGGCTATAGTAATAAATTTTGAAGACAGAAGATGTGGTGACCTGGCAGGGGGAATCATTTTAAGTTTAATATTTCATATATATTATGTTAATTACCAGATCTTCTGGTTTGAACAGAGTATATACCCTTTCGGCTTTACTCTGATCATATGCGGGTTATATCTATATTACATAAAAGATAAATCCCTGGCAAACCTCTCATTAACAGGCCTGACTGTTATGTATCTGATTTATTCATACACACCGTCTCTTTCAATGGCATGTCTGAGCATAACAGTTCTGATATATTATTACATAAAAAACTTCAAATACCGGGATAAAAAGCGAAATCTTATCATAGCCATGATCATTATCTTCTGTATAGTAAGCTTCTGTCTGTCCCTTCATTTCAGAAGCGATGTAAAATTAATAGGTAATAATAATAACAGCAATGAAATAAGGAGTAAGATAAACGAATTTTTTTTAATTGAAACAAAACTCATAGTAAGTCCTGTTTCAACATTTATATTTTGCTTTATCTTACTATTTTCCATATTTATTATGATGCGGTGGACTATGTTTTTCCTTGCCATGTGGGCAATAGGTACATTTTTCGTATCTGCCGTTTCAACCGGTTTTGCTGTTCCTCCGCCGTGCTTTGCAATACACAGGGCAATTATTATTTATCCTGTCATGTTTATTATGTTTATAAATATAATAAAATCCACACATATTGATTTTAAAGAAAAATACTATGTAGAAATTATGATATTCCTGTTCCTGTTAATAACAGGTATAATATATCAGCAATCTTACATAAACACAAAAAATGAGCCAACCGGTCGAATATATCAATACGTACTTATAAAATGGCTGCAAAAAGAAATACCTGAAAAGGAGATTACACAAAATACGACGCTTTATTTTGATGAAGCCTTAAAAGGAGAGCCATATATAAGTACATATGATATGATGCTGTATTTTACGCCGAAATATCATACTAACTTTCCGGACAAAAAAACTGATTTATCAAAATGTATCATTCCGTCGGAAAGTAATTTTTTACTTGTACCACCTGATAAGATAAAGAATCAGTGCTACAAGAATATAAAAAATCGATTAAAATATATAAACACTTTCTGCGGACAACAGACAATGTGCCTGTATAAAATCGAGTAATGGCGCACTGTGGTGCGCCATTACAACGGAAGTTACATATCTATAATATTTCTCTTATAAATCAGATAAAGTTTTCTGAGTTCTGCAATTTTTTCAGCCATTTCCAGCTGAAGTTCTGACACTCTGTCATAATCCTTATCAGAAAGAGCTTCTTTTATCCTTGCACAGAGAGATTTATCTCTGAGGGAACTTTTTACCAGATAATGTCTCAAACCGTTTATTTCAGTCCACAGTTCCTCATCATAATCATTAAATCCTTCCCTGCCATGGAGTTTAACACATTTTCGGACTTCTTCGATATTTTCCATGACTATACGTTCACCGAGTTCTAAAGACCACTGAAGACTTATCGCTTTGACATAGGAATCAAGTATGGCACTGTCAAAAACATCTCCTCTGGTTAGTATGTCTCTCCTGGAAGGATATTTAGAGAGATTGCAGAGATTTTCCCATACTGTAGCAGGCGGGCAGCCGAAAAGTTTTTCTCTTTCTTCTCTGGTGTAATGTTCAAATACATCTTCTTCACTTCTATATTCTCTATCTTTTTCAAGATAAGGACTCTTTTTGCCGGATTTCTTACAGAATTCCTTAAAAAGTTCTTCCGAAGTCTTTTTTGAAGTAACTGCATATTTTATACCGTCAAGCATGGCCTGATACATGGCAGCCAGAGCAAGGAAGGTATTTGTATGAGGGTTCGGGGCTCTCACTTCAAATCTAACAGATAAAGGTTTATTCATATCCCTTACAAGTCCTGCAAGGACTGTTCTGTTTCTGGAAGGAACCTCCACACTATGTCCGAGGGAAGCAACAATACAGACAGGAGCTTCAAAACCCGGTTTAAGTCTGTTAAAAGCATCGTTAGTAGAAGTAATAAAAGGATTTACTGCTTCGTAATTTTTCAACAGTCCCATAAGAGCCCCCCAGCCGACAGGACTCAGGAAATCCTTCTTCATATCAGACGGAGCAAAGAGATTTACAGTTCTTCCGTCTTTCAATCTGGCCATTACACTCAGATGGGTGTGTTCACCGCTTCCTGCAACACCTTCCATAGGTTTTGCCATAAAGGTAACCTCAAGACCCTGTCTTCTGAAGGTTTCTTTTATCAAAATCCTTGCAAGAAGTTCGTTATCTGCCGCCTGAGCGACACAGGAGTATTTCCAGTCAATTTCTAACTGTTCCATTATATGGCTTAATTTACCTTCTTCACTTATCTTCGCCGTAACTCCCCCTACTTCTTTATGGCCCATCTCCGGCTCAAGACCGTATTTTTCAAGTAACATGAGGGATTTTTCAAGAGCTGTCCTTACATTACTCTTCGTTCTTTTCCAGTACTGTTCCTGAAGAACCTGAGATACAGATAATTCTTCATATTCTGCCTGTTCATTTGGAGTTTTAACCCAGAATTCAAGTTCCGTAGCGGCAAGTGGCACTATTTCAACTATATCATCTGACGATATGTCTCCCACTTTATGGGTTTTAATAAGATTTTCTATTTCACTTTTAAAATAATCGATTGCTTTCCTCAGGATTGAACGGGAATCCACTCTTTTACCATTATGTATGAGAAATGAAGGTATTCTCAGTGTTCCCACTGGCCTTTCAGAGGAAATATCCCTGTGTTCATAATTATAATCTACATACCAGTTAACTCCGGTATCTGCTATCATATCGACTCTTGCATCATTCAATGAAGCTATGCCGGGAATTACCACACTTGAACCGTCTGTCTGAATACCTGATGATAAAAATTCCTCTATATTATCAAGAAAAGTACTTACAGGAATCTTTTCATCCGTATCATTTCCTCTCAGATCAATACCTGCAAAAGATACAAATTTTATCTCAGGATTTTTACTTAAAAGAGATTTTAATTCCTGAACTTTCTGCATTTCTTCCGGAATTATATAGACAGGCTCTGATTCATAATAGCTGTAAACAGTATCATTCATACTTATTCCTCCTGGTTTCGTCATTCATAACAGATAATGTATGACGACTAAAAGTTAACTATTATTCGATGATTTATAACAGATAATAGAATAAAGTGGATTATATCATAAATTAATTTGAAAGGCAAAAATCGCATTCAGATAATCGTAACGGGTAACCGCCCCAACTATTAGCGGTTACCCGTTACGACTGAATATCACAATGATTTTCGACTGTGTCATAAATTTTGCGTAAAACTCTATGGAATCCTTATTTCATGGCATGTTTACACAAAAGATCTTGCACTCTCGAATTTTTTCTTAATGTTGAATTTTTCCGTTATGTATATGAAAAGAAATGGTTGAACCACTGTTGCTGCTTATATCTACGGCAGTCAGATCACAAAAAAATCCATTTTTTCTTTCTATATTGACCTGTTTGATCGCGGACGGTATATGTATATCTTTTAAAGTTTCAATATTTTTCACTTTTCTATCGGTAAGAGGAATGATTATTTCTACTGTATCATCTTCACTGTGTTCTCCCCGGTTTTCTATTTTAAGAAAGACACGGTTCGTACTGTTATCTGTATCTATATTAACCTTCAATCTTGATTCGGGACACACATCACTGAACTCCAGATAGCCTTCTTTCCATTCTTTACTCCATCTGCCTTTAATTCTGGTTTCTGCAAAATTCATGGCACTCGCTGCGGCAGTATCGTCAATTTCCTTTCTAACAGTTGCTCTGTAAGCTTCAAGTTCCATTATTGACAGTTTTACCTGTTCCTTCTCTTCCTGTGTAAGCATATCTGAAAATTCTGCTTTTAAGTCTAATTTAGCCACCTTTATATCTTCTTCTATTTTTGCCAGTCTGCGGTGGAGTTCATCAAGATTTTGATAGAACTTATCTTCTGCCTGTGAACGAACTACACTGTCAGTAGTGCCACGGCCGGGTAAACCTTCTGTAATTCCAGAAATAACACCGCCTTTAGTTATACAGTAAGGTGTTTTGATAAAATTACTGTTCATATCCATTTTATAAAAATACCTCCTTTTGATTCACCATATTTTACCTGTGAAAATAATTTAATTTTAATGTAAAAAAATATTAATATAATAAATATAAAAAACAATAAGGTACCCTTTAAGAAATGAAAATTTCGACTCCATCATAAATTTGTGTAAACCTCTATCAAAGCCTTATTTCATGATATGTTTACACAACACATCTTACACTCTCAAAATTTTTTTCATAACCTAAGAGTCACATGTTACCCGTTACCTGTCATGAAGCATTTACATGTAACAGGTTATAAAAATAACTATAAAAAGGGGCAAAATAAGGTTATATAAATCTTAGTTAAGATAAAATATATTCTATATAATAAAATCCTGAGAAGAAGGAAAAAGTTGCATAAAATAAAAAAATATATGAAAGATAACGGACATTCAGATATCATCATCTAATGATTTCAGAATGGATTTCTTTGCTCTGAATAAATAGGTTTTTATGCTGTTCGGATCCGTATTCATACATGAAGCAATTTCTTTATAATCAAGATCTCCCATAAAGCGAAGAAGCATTGATTTTTTATAGGGGTCTTTAAGTGAATTGATTACAGAATGAGCAAATATCTTATCTTCAATAGTTTCATCCCATCTTTCTGTTATCACCGAAGGGTCTATGTCATCCAGACTCGTTTCATTTTTTAATTTACTGTTTTTTATTCTATGTTTGTAAGCTACATTTGTGGCAATCTTAAATAGCCAGGAAGAAAAAGGCACTTTATCAAATGAAGAATAGGTACCCAGGTATAACCATACACGATAGAAGGTCTCCTGCAGAAGCTCATTACTCAAATCAGGATCTCCCGTAAGATTAAATAAATGCTTCAGCAGAGGTTTTCTGTAGAAATCTATCAGTGTTTCAAAGGCAGATTTATCACCTTCTTTTAAAATTTTATCTATAATAAATCTGCTGTCAGAATTATTACCGGAGGAAAAATATATATCTTTCATGTGTATTTCTCTTGATTCATATCTTCCGCCCATGTATTTTGAAAGGAATCTTTCTGTAACGGCATAAAACTTGAGACGGTTTTCCTGCTTGAGAAGTTCATGTCCTTCATCGGGGAAAACAATATGTTCTACGGAAATGCCTTTACTTTTTATGGACTGAACGATTTTATAGGGTTCCGATGATTTAATCCTGGAGCTGTTGAGCCCGTAGGCAATCAGAAGTGGTATCTTTATCTGTTCAAGTCTGTTGAAAGGAGAACGACTTATCAACAGGTCTCTGTCTTTATAAGGGTCTCCTACCCTTTTATAAACCATTTCCCTTCTGCCATGAAGAAAAGGGGGAACTGCTTCAAGAAAGGTTATAAGATTACCGGGACACTGTATTGCTACAGCACAGCAGAAGAAATCGGGAGTAAACGTAGCGCCCGTAAGAGCTGCATAGCCTCCATAACCGCTGCCGTATATGGCAATCCTTGAAGGGTCTGCTATACCTTCTTGTATAAACAGATTGATGGCATCAATAAGATCATCCTGCATCTTCCCTCCCCACTCTTTATTGCCTGCATTAAGAAATTCTTTACCATACCCGATGGACCCGCGATAATTAATCTGCAAACATGCATATCCTCTGTTTGCGAGCCATTGAACTATCGGGTTATATCCCCAGAGATCACGTAACCATGGCCCTTTATGCACAAGTAATACGAAAGGCAATTTTTCTCTCTTCACTCCTGCAGGATATGTTACATAGCCGTGAAGAGTCAGATTATCTCTGCTTTTAACAGTCACTTCTTCCATCGGTGCCATTGTATAGTCATTTAAAGCAGGATTATTATAAAAGAGAAGAGTTCCTTTTTTTGTATTTCTGTCAAAGATATAATACGATACAGGGCCATTATCTTTTTCGAAAGCAACTATCCACACATTATTTGAATCATCACAGCTTATAATGGAAAAGTCCCCTCTGTCAAGTTCCCTTATAGCTTCAAAGTCTTCTTTTATTGCTTCATTTAAAATAATCCATTCTCTCCTGAATTTATCAAAAGCAATTCCGTCTATTTCGTAAGTTTTCGGGTTTGTAAGGAGAGTGACAGGTTTATAACGATAATTAATGGAATCATATAAGTTTATATAAACATCATATTCGTCATGAGAGGCTACTACATCTATCTTTCCGGTATCCAGTTCCAGTTTCAGTAATCTGCTTGTATTATAATTACCGGCATCTATAAGGTAAATATATTTATTATCTCTGGTAAAGCGAAGAGCACGGCTTAAAACTCTGGATTCCATATTCCAGGTAAACAGTTTCTTCCAGTCTTTTTCTTCATTATCTTTTACTAAAAAATCAAGGTCCCCGCTATCTTTTGAAACTACGATGCCCCTGATTCTGAAACTGTAATCTACAAGCCATCTGGTTATATTACCTGGATTTTTATCTATAAGAGTCAATTTATTCGTATTTAAATTGACATGAAACAAATCCGGAACCTTCCTGTCATCCATAGTCATAGAGAATATTAATTCACCGGGGAAATCATCTCTGTTACAGCAATGGAGGCATGAAAATTTCCCTTTTTTACATGGAGTTAACAGGCAGGTTTCACGGAGTTCTACATCCAGTTTATAGAGGAGCCAGTTTTCATTACCGTCTTTATCCTGAATATAAAAAATATATTTATCAGTAGCCCATAGATAGGAAGCTATGGTATCGTTTTTAAAATCTGTGAGATATGTGTCATCCTGTTTCCCGACAGTTTTAATCCAGAGATTCATCACATTATTTACCGGTGCCAGATAGGATATTTTCTTACCGTCAGGTGACAGCTGGGGACTGCAGACAACAGGTTCATTGAACAGTATTTCTCTCGGTATAAGCGCAGGTAGCTCCTGCTGTTCAGAAGAAAGTAAAGAGGGATAAGTTCTATATTTCATAATTAAGGGATCCCATATTTTCCTTTTCAGAGGCTTAACTGTGGTATTTGAATGGCAATTCTGTCATCAATTTTATCATCCCATACTTCACCGGCCTGGAAATATTCGAAAAATGCCGGCTGAAACGGGCCTATAACCTTCTTGTTCTCTGCTGTGGCAAAACTCTTTTTCGATATGATAGAATCATTTATAGCTATTGTATAGGTTTTTTCGGGATTAATTTCTTTTCCTTCTACCGTAAGAGACGTAACCCTGTCTCCGCTCGGTCTTGTGGGATCACAGGTGCATTTCAATGCCCCTCCCGGTATGCCGACACCTTTTGCACCGTCTTTAAATCCGTCTTCGAGATACTGTTTTATATATTTTCCTTTAATATCTACTGTAAGGGTATTTTCATCTGTGAAAGGAACGGCATTAAAGAGATCCTCTTTATAGACAGCTCCTGCAGGGATATTCCCTCTCACTGTCCTGGCACTGCAGAGGCCTATTTTTGTTCCTCCCTGTTTTACTATGGCATCTGCAAGTATCTGAGGGATTTTGCTGGCACTGCTGTGAGAATAATGTATATCTTCTTTTGCCATTCCCATTACCTCTGAACCGAATTTCTCGGCTTCCGAAATATATGGAGCTATAGCTGCCTGAACATCTTTATCAGGTTTTACCTGAGAGGCAATAACAGGTATAAGTTTTGCCGTATGGGATACAATTTTTTTTGTGCTACTATCTATCTGCAGATCAAGTTTACCGACATATCCCCCTTTTGTACCAGCCTGAACAATTACGGTATTTCCAACTTTTTTACCTTCTTCCAGTTTATTATGAGTATGTCCTCCTACTATAACATCAATACCTTTCACTTCGGAGGCAAGTTTTTCATCTTCAGGCAATCCAAGGTGAGATGTAACTACAATAATTTCCACACCTTTTTCTTTAAGTTCTGCAATATACTTCTGTGCAGTTTCTGCAGGAGATTTAAATTCAATACCTTTAAATTTCTCGGGGTTAAGACGTACGGCAGTTTCCGGTGTATCAATCCCTATAATACCGATTTTCACACCTTTTTTCTCAAGTATGGTATAGGGACTTATGCCTTCCATTACCTTACCGTCTGCAGTATTTACAATATTGCCTGCCAGCACCGGCGTATCCAGGCCCTGAACAATAGAATTAAAACCATCTTTACCCCAGGCAAAATCATGATTTCCGGGTGTTATGGCATCAAACTTGAAAAATTTAAAGGCATCTCCCACTACCCGTCCTTTAGAAACATAGGAAGTCATAGTGCCTTCTGCCAGGTCTCCGGCATTCAGGAGTAATGTGCCATTTAAATCTCTTTCTCTTTCCATGTCTATAACTGATTTTAAATTTGCCACTCCTCCCACTTCACTATCGGCGGAAATAGAGGGTTCCATATAAGGCTGAAGGGCTCCGTGGAAATCATTTATATGAAGTATATGAAGATCTATAAGAGAATTATTGGAACCAATGGATACTCCGTCTATATTCTCTTCCTTTACAGAAGTTTTCCTGGAGGGAAGCTGAGAAAAAGGAGTTACATTTATAAAACCTTTATTATTTACTAACATAACATATCTCCTGAAGTAATAATTTTGCCTTTTATATTATACTCTGTAAAAAGGAAAAATTTGTTAAAATTTTGTTAATTTTTAGCGATACTTTATAAGTAAGTAGTGAATAGTGAGTAGTGAATGGGTCTTCTCACTACTCACTATTCACTAAATATCTTTAAAGGATTTTATCTTTTTTTTCTAGAATAGAATTACATCTAAACAGTGAGGGAGGAAAAATTATGAATATTGAAACCTCTATAGACAGAGTTACTTTATTTAAAAGTGCCGCTCTTGTCACCCGTAGAGGATAAACTCAGTTCTACAGAATTCCTGAACAGGTAAAAATACCGTCAGGAAGGAAACCTCACATTATTGAAGTGAATAAAATAGAATTGACAGGTAAAAAAGAACTTATAGCAGTGCCTGAACTGGACAACAAGCTCTATTTAAAAAGTCTGGTAAAAAATACAGGCACAGCAACGATTCTAGCGGGGCATGTAAGCCTGCACAGGGAAAAAGCATTTGTAGGTAAAGGAGATCTTAACTTTACCCCTTCAGGAGCAGATTTTTATCTCTGGTGGGGTTCAGAAGATCTCGTCAGGCTTGAACGTTATACAGACATAGCGGTACGCGCCACGATTAGAGTAAAAATCCAAGGAGATTGATGATGATGTTAGAACCGGGTACAGTGCTTAATGATATCTACAGGGTAGTAAAACTTCTCGGGAAAGGCGGCATGGGGAACGTCTATCTTGTAGAAAGAATTAAAGATGATAAGAAATTTGTGGTGAAAGAACTGGTATTTGCACAGGAAGCAAACATTGACGGAGCTGCCGCAAAAGAGATATTCTTCCGTGAAGCCGAATTCATGGCAAAATTTTCTCATTCGGGCCTTCCGAATATGTACGGTGTATTCAGCCATGATGGCAGAGAATATCTTACAATGGACTATATAGAAGGTAAAACCCTTGAAGAAATTATTAATTCATCTAAAGAACCTGTAGATGTGCAGCAGGCCATCACATGGACTATAAAAATCGCGGAAATACTGGATTATCTTCACAATGCTTTTCATGCTCCCGTAGTTTACAGAGACCTGAAGCCATCCAATATTATAATAACACCGGGAGGATCGCCCAAACTTGTAGATTTCGGTATTGCCCGTTATTACAATCCTGATAAAGATACCGATACATTCAAATATGGTTCTCCCGGCTATGCGGCACCGGAACAGTATAAAGGGAGAGGGCAATCAACGCCTCTTTCTGACATATATGGTCTCGGAGTTATTTTACACCAGATGCTTACAAAACATGACCCCACCCTGAAATTGTTTAACTTTCCTCCTATAACCGATCTGAATTTCTCCGTGTCAAAAGAACTGGAAGCTATAGTAAAACGTGCCATGGAACTGGATCCCCTGAAAAGATATATAAGTATGAATGAATTTAAAGAACAACTGGAGAGATATACAGGTATTTATAAAAAAGACGGAACAGAGGAAGACATAAAAAAGCCAAATAATTTTGCCAGAGCGGGTATACTTCTGGCTATAATGACAATATTTTCTCCCTATTTAATCTTTATTATACTGAATATAGCAGAAAACATAAGCAGAAATTTCAGCGGCCCCTTACAGATCTTTATGAGAAAATGCCTGAATACAAGCCCTGTCATCCTAATATTATTGCCTGTAACAGGATTGATTCTCAGTATAATTGGTTCCAGGAAAGCAACATATGACAGAAGTATTTCAAAGGAACCTGCCCTGACAGCAATAGTATTTAACCTACTGGGAATAATGGTAGTGTGCCTGCTGGGAGCCACCTTAATACCAGGTTTTTTGTCCGCCAGAGCCCATGGACAGCTTGCATCATGTGAGTCAAACATAAAGAATCTTGCTGCAGCCCTGGAAATGTATGCAACAGATAACAGAGGCTATTATCCTCCTGATCTTTCATATCTTACTCATAATAAACACGGCGGGCCCTATATAAAATACATATCCGAGTGTCCTGCCTATCTTACAGGCTACAAATATGTATATGCCACTTCGCCTGATAACTTCACCATATGGTGTGAATATAACAATGCTCATAGAAATGTCCTGCGTGAAGACGGCTCATGGCCACAGTATACTCCCGGCAGGGGGCTCATAGTACCTCAAAGATAATCAAATCAACAACAGGGAAAAGGATATTTTCAACATAGAGTAGAATTATTTACTGAATAGTGAATACAAGAGGTTTTGCTTATGGATAGGTTGGATAAATGGTTTAACAGGACTGTTAATTTTCTGGCAAATAAAGTATCAAATATTCTGGATAAAACAGATATTATAAAAAATGCCGGCCATGTTACGGGACAGAAAATCAAAAAAAGCAGTGATACATTCAAATGCCCCGGAGATTTTCAGGCAAAAAAAGAATTTCTTATCAATGCTTTAAGCCATAAAGATTATGATTTCAGGGCAAAAGGGGCAAAATATCTCTCACAGGAAAAATATTTTTTACCTGATATTCTGGATATACTGACTATTTCCACAAAGGACAGAGAACCTCTTGTTCGTTATACAGTTGCATTCTCTCTCGGAATGCTCTGCAGTGAAGAACATATTACCGGGATTCTGGAAGGCTCTTCGGAAGCACGGATGAAATTTCCCGGCATCACAAAAGAAAGAATAAACAAAGTCATAGAATCTCTGAAAGAACTCAGAAGAGACGAAATCCCATGGGTAAAAACAATGGCAGAAGAAGCACTCAGGAAAGCGGGACACAATGAGACAGTAGACGATATAACAGAAAAAGCTCTGAATAAATTCCCGGAACGACTCAAAGAATTAATAGAAAAAGAAGATGAAATTTTTATAGAAGAATCTCTAAATCTATGCAGAGAAGATACAGGTCTTCTTGAAGCACTCTATGACATTGACAGTGTAATAACAAGAAAAACTCTTAACAGACTTATCCATGAGGCAGATTTCTCTAAAAGCTGGAAATCTATTAAAACCATATATAAAAAGGCAGAATACAGAATGGACATGGAAATGTTAGGATTTCTGGCTTATAAAATAGAAATTACCGGCCCTCTTCGCCGTAGTTATAATCCTCAAACAGGTAAATATAAAACTATATCCATATTCTCTAAAAAAACAAAATCCTATATGATGAGAAGATGCTGGAGATACCTGAGAAATATTGCAAAATATTATCCTGAACTCTATGCAAATTTCGCCTATTTCTTCTTGAAACATTTTAAAGACAGTGATGCAGGAAAAATTGAAGAAATAGTTTCACGACGTTATGATTGGACAGAAAGAAAATCATATACCATCACAAAAATCTATGACCGTTTCACTCACCTGTGGACATTTAATCACATACTCTATAAAAAAAGCAAACGATATACCTGTAATAATCTGATGTGGAAATGTGCTGAAGGCTATAAACCGTCAGACACAGAACCGCCGGAAAGAGAAGAAGCTTTCTCAGAACTGTGGGAAGAAGACAGTCTTCCCGCTTTTAATCTGTTTCTGGAATCCGAATGCAGAGAAGTAAGTTCTTTTGCCGTTAAAATTTTAAGAGATAGATTTCCCGACACATTAAAAAACCTGACAGAAACAGAAATTTCAGATCTCTTTAAAAAGCCCTATCCTTTTGTATGTACCACACTTCTGGACATATTCAAAACATATTTCAATCCTCTTAATCCCGATAAAAACCTGGTAAAATGTTTTTTAAACTGTGAATTTGAGCCGGCAAGGGCTCTGGCACATGAATGGGTAAAAAGCAGTATCTCTTTCTGGAAAGGAGATAAAAAATTTATAATAGATCTCCTCTTTTCACGGTGGGAAGACAATCACTGTTTTGCAATGGAACTGGTAGCACTCTACAGAGACAATCCTGACATCATATCAGAGTATATAAAAATCCTTATGTCTGTAATCACAAAGGAAGAATATATAAAAGGTCTCCATACAGTTATAGTAAAAGGTCTCATGTCTGATTTTTCGGAAGAATTAAAGCTCCTGAGCAATGAAAAGATATTTCTGCTATTAAAAGCACCGTCTCCATGCGTCCAGGAACTGGGAGGAAATCTCCTGAAAGAACGGCCTGTTGACCCCTTCACTGTTGACGGGCAAATGCTTATAACGTGTGCATGTCATGACATACTGTCCATAAGAGAAGCAGGAATGGATATGATAAAAAAATCCATATCCAGATGGTCTGCAGACATGACGGAACTTACGGAACTTGCAGAAAGCAAATGGGAAGTCACCAGAGCATTCGTTTTTAATATACTGGAAGAGCATTTTTCAGTAAATCAATTTACATCTGACATAGTGTTGAAACTTTATGACAGCAATTATAAAGATGTGCAGGAATTTGCCATGAAAATCCTGGGCAAATATCTGTCCGATGGATATCATGTGGAATTTATAAAATTCACCGAACATCCTGATATAAAGGAATTTGCTCTCGAACTGATCATTGAAAATCTTTCTCCTGAGCCTGATAACATAAAAATGCTCATGCCCTTCTTCAGAAGTATATTATTTAATGTTAATAAAGGCAGAAAAGCGAAAGATAAACTCTTTAAATATATGGGAAAAATTGCAACGAACAATGCGTTTATTGCAACGGAAATAATGAGTTTACTTGAAGAATTTGCCGGAACCATGACAGAAAGAGATTTTTCAAACTGCCTTACCATTATGACAGGGATAATAAAGAAATATCCCTATGTAAAATCTTCTGCTGTGTCTCCGTTAGATTCGGTAATCAGTGTAACGGATTCTCACAGTTGATAGCCAGTTGTATATCATTCCGGGAATTCCGGTTTATGTTCCGGAAAAATTCAATACATATTCCTCATAATGATTCTATGGTTTATAGGTAAATATTAATTTTACCACTATCTCTTTAGGACTACCAAATTCTGAATGACAGTTTCTATTTAACGGCCTTTTCTTTATCGTACCATTCTTTCCATTTTTTCACAGTTTCTTCCATATCATTTTTGTCTTTCCCATGAAATTTCTTTCCTGTAATCTCTTCAAGGCCGTATACTGCCACATGCTGTAACGTAGATCCTTTTGCAGCATAAATTGTAGATGTACCGTCATCATATTTTCCGGCAATAGTCGTTTTATCCGTATTATCAAGCATAACTATCAGCTTCGGTATTAAATCTTTATCTTTTTTCGTTGAAAGAATAACTATGGCAGAAGATTTTACATAAGGGTCTCCTTTTTCTATGAAGTCCATGAGTTTTTCTTTATTAACGGAACCGAGCTGATTAAGGCATTCTATTAATCTTGCCTGAACCAGAGGATCTGTTTCACTGTTAACCATTTCATTAAAGATTTCCACTGCTTTATCATCTTTTAACATAGTCAATCTTTGAATTGCATTTATTTTCACATGAGGGCTTTTATCATTCAGCGCTTCCTTTAAAAGCTCCTTTTGTTTTGCCATTCTTTCATCGGTATTTGAAACATAGGATATACATGTTATCGCTCTGGAACGAAAATAATCTACTGGGTGTTTCATTACGCAGGACAGGATGTCGAACTCTTCCGCTTTTTTTTCTTCGCTGAGACCTCCTGCATAACAACTTTCAATGGCTTTAAGACCGATGCGGGCAATAGATACATCAGACTTTTCCATAAGATAGGAAAAAAGCGAAAAGTCAGAGGGATTATCTTTACATAACTTTTCAAGGTCTGTTAAAGCCTGTTTTTTCTGATTTTCATCAGATGAAGAGACAATAATTTTAACCTCTTCGTCAACTTTTCCTTTCAAAGAGGAATCTATTTTTTTAGCTGCCGGGATGGTAAAATTTCCGCTTTCTCCAGTCGAAGTTTTACATCCGCATAAACCTGTGAGACACATTATGATCAGACATATAATAACAGAATATTTCATAAAATAACCTCCTATATAGTGTCAATATATTTTATAGTTAGTTTCATAACAATCCATAATTAATAACCTCGTAATGCGTAAAGCGTGATGCGTGATGCGAATGGATAATAACCCATTACGCATTACGCATTAGGCATTACGAATTATTTAAATTCTAATAAGTTATGAAATATACTATAATCATATATCGTTGTTACTCTCTAAAAAATTCTCCTGTCAGATATCCGCCATCCAGATTTTTCACATCGAAACCATGTTGTTTTAAAATTCTCTGAACAAGATAACCCCTGTAGCCTGCTTTACAATACACTGCCACAGGTTTATTTTTATCTACAGTATCCAGAAGGCTTCGGAACTCATCTACAGGTTTCAGAGAAGAATGTTCCATAGCACCTTCGTCATATTCCTTCTGAGTTCTTACATCAATAAGATTATATGTGTCTTTTACTTCATTAAATTCACCGAACGTCATTGAATCTTCAACTCCAAGAAGCCTGTTCTGTCCTGTCATGCCGGCAATATTTACCGGATCTTTTGCGGAACCGAAGGGAGGTGCATAGGCCAGATCAAGATTTGCCAGGTCTTCCACTGTGGCGCCCAAATAAAGGGCTGTAGCAAAAACATCTATTCTCTTATCCACGCCGTCTTCCCCTGTAACCTGTGCTCCCAGCAATTTTCCCGTTTCTTTATGAACAACAATCTTTATATGTAACATTTTACCTCCAGGATAATAACCTGCATGGGAATTGGAGTGTGTAGTAACAACAAAATAAGGAATATTTTCTCTTCTTGCATCATTTTCAGAAAGTCCTGTCTTACCTGCCGCCATTTTATTAAACCTTACGATGGAAGTTCCAAGGACTCCTCTGAAAGTAAGATTTCCTCCTGCTGCGTTTGCTCCTGCCACCCTTCCCTGTTTATTTGCCGGCCCCGCAAGAGGTATCCAGCCCCATTTGCCTGTAACAGGGTTAAAACTTTCCGCTACATCTCCTGCGGCATATATGTCAGGTATAGTTGTTTCCATTTTTTCATTTACCTTTATGGCACCACTTATGCCCAGTTCGATACCAGCCTCTTTTGCCAGTTTATTATTCGGCTTCACGCCGATAGAAGCTATTACCATATCTGCCCTGAGTATATTCCCTTTCTGCAAAATAATTTCTTTTACTTTCCCCGTATCATGTTTAACAATTTCTTTAAGCCCGTTGTCTAAAATAAGCTCTATACCGGATTCTATGATATGTTTCTCTATGACGGAAACTACATCATGATCCATCAGGGTAAGAACATGAGGGGCCATTTCTACAAGTGTCACTTTCATTCCAACATGTTTCAGTGCTTCTGCCGTTTCCAGTCCGACATAACCTCCGCCAAGAACTACTGCACTGCGGGGATTGTTTTCCCGAATAAATGTTAAAATTTTCTCTACATCAGGAACAGTACGAAGGACAAATACATTCAGTGCGTCAATGCCCGGCACAGGTGGCATAAAAGGAACAGAACCGGGACACATAATTAATTTATCATAGGGACATTCGAAGATTTCACCGGTACTCAGGTTTTTTACCATTACTATTTTCCTGTCGGGATTTACAGCCACGACTTCATGAAGCACATAAACATCTATATTAAATCTTTTCTTAAAAGCTTCCGGACTCTGAAGAATAAGTTTTTCTTTTTTATCAATCTCACCGCTTATATGATAAGGCAGACCGCAGTTTGCATAGGACATATAGGGGCCTTTTTCGAATATGGTAATCTGTGCCATTTCATTCATACGCCGGGCTTTTGCCGCAGCAGAAGCACCTCCTGCGACGCCGCCTATGATTACTATCTTTGGATGAGTCATTATTTTAACCTCCTTTTGTTCAGTTATCAGTGATATAATCGTGACGCGTGATGCGTGATGCGTGTTGTCACCGGTACCGGGCGAACACAGTGGTTCGCCCCTACGACTCACGACTCACAATTCAAGTGGAGAAACATAATCTCCCTTTTCTTTCTGTAAAACTAAAAGCCTTTCTCTTTCATCTTCCAGGATTTTAAGAAGTAAGGGAGGCGTATCGGACACGTCTTTTGTATAGATCTTTTCCATCCTGTCAAGTTTGGCAAGAAGATTGGGAATTCTTATAGTAAATTGTTCTATATAATTTTCCTGAGTATAATCTTTATGAAGTACTTCATTAAAAAGACTCTTTAAATCTTCATAGAATGGAATGTATCCGCACGGAGTTTTTATGGCTTTAACATCTCCCCTGGCACGGAGTTCCATCCATTTCACCCACACCCTCTTATCATCCATCGTATTCAAATATTTGCCTTCTTTATTCTTTAAGAAATAATTTACATAGAATACAAGAGGCGGATTCTTTGCTTTTTCTCCGAAGACAAGGTTGTTCTTTATATATTCTCCTATACTGTAAGAAAGGAATTCAATATTGGACATTAAATTGTACTTCCTTACCCCTTCTTTACCTATTGTAGCAGACGTTGTTTCAGATTCAACCATGGCACCTTTTGTTATTATGCCATGATGCCAGTCAAAAGACTGACACACGGGAACAGATGTATCGGAATCCCTTCCTCCGTATATAAATCCGCTTACAGGGACACCTTTCGGGTCATCTATATTGGCGTCAAGATTATCAAGCCTGTAAAGTG
Organism: Bacillota bacterium; assembly: GCA_029555925.1. The sequence continues at coordinate 8,402 of JAKPQU010000236.1, read as the reverse complement.
ATACAGTATATCTGGCATTACTGTGAGAAAGTGGTATCTCTTTCCCATCTTTATCTTTTTTTCCTCTGTACCATTCACCTGAATGATTAACACCTTTCTGTGGTATTTCTCTTCCGTCTCCCTGCCACCGGGGGTTATTATTTTCGTCAATGAGAATATTGGAAAATATTGCTTCTCCTTCTGTATTGAGAGCTTTCCATATAAGAGGATCATCCTTCGGATTTACATCTTTTATTATGCCGAAAATACCTTTTTCTACATTTACGGCTCTTACTTCTCCATCTATTATACGAAGATAGGAAATATCATCACCAAGGATATTTTCACCCGGCAGCATGGCAGTAGAGGTTTTTCCGCATGCACTGGGAAAAGCGCCGGTAAAATAGGTTCTTCTGCCCCGCGGGCCGTTAACACCCATAAGAAGCATATGTTCTGTAAGCCAGTCTTCTTTAGCCGCTTTATTTATGGCAAGCCTCATGGCAAGTTTCTTTAAACCGATTGTATTTCCGCCGTACTGGGTATTCGTGCTGAATACTACATTATCTGTAAGATCTATATAAACTCTTCTTTTATCCAGATTTTTACATACACTGTTTTCCAGTTCTCCCGAACTGTGGACAAATTTAAAAAAGTCAGAGCTTCCGCCAAGTTTTTTAAACTGTTCATATCCCCCTCTGTATAACAGATCTTCACTGTGGGCAACATAAGCAGAATCTGTTATCTGAACTGCCGAGATAGAAAAAGGCGAATTTACAGGGCCGAGACAGAACAGTCTTATATACATTTCACGGTTTTTCATTATATGTAACAGTATATCGTGAATCTCAAGAAGTCCTTTATCTCTATCAGAAGCCTCTATATGAGGCCCGAAATCAACTCCTGCAGGGAGAAGATAACGTGTATTTTTTATGTCTCTGCCCTGATCATAATAATTGTCGTAATGAACTGTCTGGCCGTTGAGTCCTATTTTTCTCTCTTCTTTATTTGCTATGGCCTGTTCTCTTATATAATTTACATCTTCAGGGGAATCATTACATACAAATATCCTGTCAGGGTTGCAGATAGTTACATATTTCTCGACAAAACTCATTAAATGCCTGTTTTTTAATTCTGAAAGTTTATTAAAATTTTTCTCACCAATTCTGTTTTTAAAATCCATAGTCTCTACTTCCTTTCTATAATCAGTGACCGGTTATCAGTTACCAGTTACCAGATATAATACTATCTAATACGGAGCCAGATAAATTAGTAACCATTTTACCTGTTACGGTACTAATAACTACTGTCACTGGTCACTGTAATGATATATTCACTATTCATTACTTTATACCTGCCTGAATATAATTTATAAAAAACTTATAGGTATTTCTGATATAGACATAAAGATAAAAAACGTTTATAATAAAAAAATCGGTCTGAGACACGTATTCCATCGCGTCACGCGTCACGCGTCACGCGTCACGATTCAAAAGGATGATCTATGAATACTGACAATATGGAGCTGGAACTATACGAAGATCTTGCCGGCGAAATTATTGCCATATTTTCTCTTATGGTAAGACAGAAAAAACAGGTAAATGCGGAAAACCTGGCGGAAATCTTCAAACATAACAGAAAAATTTCTCAGTTAATACAATTATCTCAGAAAAAACTGGATATGAATAAATATAAAGGTGATGAATCTTCTGAGAAACATACAGAAGAAATTGAGAAATTAAGAAAGTCTCTTCGGGAAACAAAACTTGAAATAGACAGGATAGAAGAAGAAGGAAATAAAAAAATAGAAACATGTCTTTCTGTTATAAGAACCATTTCCATTATGGCAAAAACACCGGAAGAAACAATCAGTAACAGTATAATAAAAAAAATTACTGAAAATCTTAAATCCTCTGGAGATATGAATAGAGAACTGGTAGAAAGCCAACTGAGAGAACTGAGAGAAGAAATTGTAAAATCTGACATAAATGGTAAGGCTAAAGATGAGAAACCCAAAGAAACCAGGAAGAAGTCCCTTTTTGCCGGTATATTTAAAACAGACAGACAGAACAGTGATAATACAAACGAAGAAGATATAAAAAACTCGACAAGGGAACTTCTGTCTACTGTTATACTTCGCCTGGAAATAAAAAATGCTGAAGGATTCAATCAAAAAATTCAGCAGGTCATTAAAAATATAAAAAAAGAAGATCTTTCTTCATCTATGGAAAGAATAACTTCAGATATATGTGAACTTATAGGTGAATTCAGGGAAAAAACAGAAGAAGAAAAAAATAACCTCTATAAAGTAATGGAGGAAATAGTAACAAGACTCATTGATACGGAAAAAGAAATGATTTTTTCCTTTTCCGGCAATCAGAGCGAATCAGAAAAACATAACAGGGAATTTCATGAAAGTTTTGAACAGGATGTAACAGGAATAGAAAAGAGTTTTGAAAAAACCTCTGTAGAAGAAATTAAAAATCTTGTATTTGGCAAATTAAATAATATAAAGACATCACTGAAAAAGAAAAAAGAGATAGACAGGAAACTTCATGATGATGCCATGAGTTATATTTCCAGATTGCAGGATGATCTGAAAAAGAATGAAACAGATATAAAAAAGATACAGGACATGGCAGAATTAGACAGTCTTACAGGTATATATAACAGAGGAGCCTTTCAGCATAAATTGAAACAGGAATATAATAAATTTAAAGAAAGTAAAACCCCGTGTTCTCTTATAGTTTTCGATATTGACACTTTCAAGAAGATAAACGAACTTTATACCTATGATAACGGTGATCGTATACTTCAAACCATTGCAAAATTGATCAAAGAGAAAATACCGGAAAAATATATTTTCGCCCGTTACGGAGGAGGGGAATTTATAATGATCCTCCCGGGAGTAGATCTAGAACAGTCAAAACAGTCTGCAGAAAAGACCAGGAAACTTATTACAGATATAGATTTTTACCACAGAGACCAGAAGGTTCCCGTAACAATCTCACTGGGAGTTGTAGAATTTCAGGAAAAACTTAACAGTCTCCAGATATTACAGAAAGCGCATGAATGTATGAAATCAGCCAAGAAAAAGGGAGGCAATCAGGTCAGTTATCAGTGAACAGTGAGCAGTGATCAAAAATTCCCCGGAATATTGAAGCACTGATAACTGCTCACTGGTAACCGTTCACTGTTCCGACGCTTTTTCTATGTCCACAATTTTTATTCCGTCAATATATTCTTTTACTTCATACCTGGTAATAAAGGTTATTTTCTTGATAATTTCAGCCATTCTCTGGGACTGGCTTTCAATTCTTTTGAATTGTTTGTAATTCGGATAATCTTCCCTGTGTTTTGCCATTAACAACTGTGATGTCATAAGAATAGCAGCCAGAGGCTGATTTAATTCATGAGCCGTGGCACCTGCCATTTCAACAACACCTTTAAGGAGCGACTGTTTTTCTACTTCTTTTCTAAGATAAACAGTATAGAGATGGGTTCTAACCCTTGCAACAAGTTCTTCTTTAGGAAAAGGCTTGGTAATATAATCCACACACCCGCATTTAAAACCTTTTATTATATCATCTGTTTTACTTCTTTCGCTTATAAAAATAACAGGAATATGCCGGGTCTCATCATTTTCTTTAAGGTTCATGGAGAGAGAAAAACCATCAATATCGGGGAGATCAGTGTCAAGTAAAATAATATCAGCCATATAATCCTTTAACTTCAGAAGAGCTGTTTCTCCGTCAGGCACAGAGAAAACCTCATAGCCTTCTTTCTTAAGGGTTTTCTTTAAAACAGTGGAAGACATGGCATCTACTACCATAATCTTCATTTTACTGAGATCTATCTCTGTTATATCATAGGTTCTATCTGACATATCATTAACCTCACGTCACAGGTCACATATTTAGTACTGCAAGAAAAACAACTCCGGCAAATTGTTAGAAAAATTAGTATCGTCGTGTTACTCATCACGATACAACACTGTAACTATGATGTAGTTATTCCCCGATAGCTCCCTAACATGATGTCCAGCTGAATGCAACCTGATCTTTATGTTCCGAACACTGTGTAATGATAGCACAGCCACCTTCACCGAAACTGTAAGGAATACTGTCTTCAGAATCGATCTGAAATACCAGTTTCATTTCTCTTTCACAGACAGGACAGGACGGATATTCAACTGTCTGTATCCAGTAAGGCCAGCCTCCGAGCTTATCTCCGAGTGATGGTGATACAAGACCATACATATATTCCTCTTCTTCCTCATTCAATTCAATATTTTCTTCTTTAATGATCTTCTCCATTTCATCAAAACCAGGAAATTCACTTTCTATTTCCAGCCAGCCTGTAATTAATCTGGGAGGATAATAATCTACATCATCGGGAATTTTGACATTTCTGCCTCTCCCTGATGGTTCTATAAGTCTTACCAGCATAGTATCCGAGAAAGGTCTGGAATCCGTGCACCAGGTACAGTAAAATAATTGTATAAGACCTTTACCGAACCTGTTTTTTAATTCAAGAGGGAGTTCATCACAGTTAATTTGAAGAAAAAACTGTAAAGGCCTGTTACACCCGGCACAGAGTGGCCACCTTTCACCTTTTGAAAGATAAGGTGTTCCGCAGAATTTAGATGATTTTTGAGCGCCATCTACTTCTTTTACAACAGGTCTCCACGCTCTTTTTTTTAATCTGTCTATCTGTCCCGTAAGACTCCCTTCTATATGAGGATTGTCATTCAGTAATGGCTGATTAATCTGAAGATTTTTTATCAGTTTACCAAAGATATCATCTGTTACTTTATCAGTAATCTCTATATAACCCTTTTTTAATTTTTCTCTGATCATTTTCTCATAATTTATTTCAGCTTCTTCGTCAGACGAACATTCTACCGTAATAATTTTATCTTCAATAGAAACAGACCAGAAATTACCTGATTTATTGTCTTTAAATATTCTTTTCCTCATAACAATTCCTCCCTATATCAGTGACCAGTGACCAGTGACCAGTTATTAGAGAGGATAAGTTATCTATACTGGTCACTGTTCACTGATTCTGGTCACTGTAAAGCCTGTTCTAAAACTTCTGCAAGATCCATTACTTTCAGTTCCTTCTGTTTTGTTTTCAGTCCGTCTTCGAACATGGTAAGGCAGTAAGGACATGCGGTGCATATCTTTTCTGCTCCTGTTTTAAGGGCATCTTCTGTCCTTGTCTCATTAATTCTTGTACCTATATGTTCTTCCATCCACATTCTTCCGCCGCCTGCTCCACAGCAGAAACTTTTTTCTCCTGTTCGTTCCATTTCCAGGAGTTTAATACCTGATACAGATTTCAGAATTTCCCTGGGAGAACTGTAGATTTCATTATGTCTTCCAAGATAACATGAGTCATGATAGGTCATGGACATATTGACAGGTGTTTTAGTCTTTATTTTACCGTTCTTTATCAGATCATGTATAAACTCGGAATGATGAACTACTTCGTAATTGCCTCCGAACTGAGGATAATCTTTCTTCAAAGAATTCATGCAATGAGGACACATAGTTATTATTTTCTTTACATTATAATTGTTTAATATCTCTACATTTTCCTGCATCATCATCTGTGCCAGATATTCATTGCCCATCCTTCTTGCTGTTTCTCCACAGCATTTTTCTTCAGTTCCCAGTATGGCAAATTTCACATCTGCGGCTTTCAGAATCTTCACAAGGGCAACGGCAACTTTTTTATTTCTGTCATCAAAGGAACCGGCACATCCGACCCATAAAAGATAATCTACAGAACCATCTTCTGCCATGGTCTTTATCTGAAGATCCTTTGCCCAGTCAGCACGAGATGCAAATCCTATACCCCATGGATTGGAATTATTTTCCATATTGGTAAAACACCGCTGAACCTCGGGCGACATGGAACTGTCATCCAGAACAAGGGTTCTTCTCATATCTATAATCTTATGAATATGTTCTATAAATACAGGGCATGCCTGCTGACATCCCATACAGGTTGTACATGACCATATAACATCTTCAGGAATTACTTCACCTACAAGTTTTGTTGCAAGTATTGGAGGCTCTTCTTCTCCTTCTTTCTTACCGTTCTTTTTCAGCAATTCGGGCCCTTTTTTCTTGAGATGCCCCTTCAGGTCATGAATCATTTTCCAGGGAGAAAGAGGTTTTTGAGTCAGATAGGCAGGACAGTTTACCTGACACCTGCCGCATTCCGTACATGCATAGAGATCAAGCAACTGCTTCCAGGTAAATTCTTCAATTTTCGTAACGCCAAAAGTTTCTCTGTTTTCATCTTCCAGATCCAGTTTTGTAAGTTCAACCTTCGGTCTGAAACTTCTGAAAAATATATTCGGGATTGATCCCAGAAGATGAAGATGTTTTGAATATGGTATATACATAAGAAAAACCAGTATAACAATATTATGGAGCCACCAGAAAAATCTTTCCAGAGGGTATGAACTGACAGATGATAATAGATTACCGGCAAAAGCAGATACAGGAATAAAAGAAACATGTTGAACGAGAATACCGCTTTTATCCAGATTCATCTGAATACCTCTATCTGCAAACATGGCAAATATAAGTATTGTTATAAGGCCAAGTACTATGAAAGCATCGACTTTTGCGGAAGGATCATCTATCTTAAGTCTTTCAGGTTTCAGTATAAATCTTCTTACAAGAGATACTGCAATGGCTCCGAGAACCAGTACACCGAAGAGATCCTGAAGGGCCAGTAACAGGGTGTACAGAGGGCCTAAAAATGAAAAGGATATCTTATTATAAAAACCATTCAGAAAGGTTTCTGCAGTACCTATAGAAATTACTATAAACCCCCAGAATATAATAAAATGGCCAATACCGGCAATTTCCTTTATTACTCTCAACTGACCGAATACATAAAAGATAACAGATTTTATCCTTTCAGGGATATTATCAAATCGGTCTTCTTTTCTTCCTAAACAAAGGAATCTGTATAGTCTGTATGCAGAATTAAGAAAAACAGTCACTGCAATTAACGTTAACACCAGTAATATAATATTTTCGGGAAACATAATTTTTTAGAATATATACTCCTTTCGTTTATATGAGAATCGTAATGTGTAATACGTGATAATATAATCGTGACGCGTGACGGGTGGTTCGCGATGAGTGATGCATTATAATCGTGATGCGTGATGCGTGATGCGTGATGCGTATCCACTCACAACTCACGACTCACGATTTCTTTTTCACCCTTCACCCTTCACTTTTCACCATTCACTTTTCACGACTCACCATTAAAGTTCTTCCGCTACCTGTTTAAAAGCTTCCAGTATATGAGGATCAAAATGACCCTTCATATTTTCCATTATTTCAAGGGCCATTTCCTTTGTAAAAGCCTTTTTCTGTCCTTTTTCGTCGACCCTGTAAACCCTCTCTGTAGTGAGAGCACTGAATACATCTGCCACAGCAAGTATTCTGGACAGGAAAGGTATATCTTCTCCTTTTACTCCGTCAGGATAGCCAGTACCGTCATGTTTTTCATGATGATGTCTTATAAGAAGAGCAATGCGTTCAAAGCCGGGCAAATCATCAAAGAAGAGAGCACTGTCTACAGGATGTTTCTTTATGATGTCAAATTCCCATGGTTCCAGTTTCCTCGGTGCATTTAATATATTATCGGGAACTTTTATCTTACCTATATCATGAAGTGTTGCCGCTATTTCCAGATCGTTCAAATCACTTTTATTCAGTTCCATTTTCTTGCCTATGGCAAGGGCTATTCTGGTGGTATCCCTGCTGTGTTTTCCTGTATAGGCATCTTTACTGTCAAGAGCCTGATTTATAATTTCCATATAGAGTAACTGGGTTTTTATATTTTTATTTTTTATTTTCTCAAGTATCTTTCCCAGAGTTACTACAATGTCGGGGTTATAAACAGTACCGCTTTTCTCCTCTATCCTCATAAAAGCTTCTTCAGAAGAAAGACCCTGATAGTCAAAGTGTACCATTTCCTGGTAGTCATTTGCCACTTTCAAAATTTGAGCTCCTATGGGCATTAAACTGTAATTACCTTCTTCCATGTATCGTATAAATTCTATTTTATCTTTCATAGATTCAATAGAGCTTATGATTTTAATGGAATGGCCTGGATATTCTTTTATTTTTGCCATCTCTTCATCAGTCAGAGCTTCACCTTTCCTGTGCCTTCTCACTATTGTCTCATCAAGAGATATTTTACCTACTTCATGAAGATAGGCTGCCATCTGAACATCCTGGGTCAGATAGGGACATAATATGTCACACATTTCCTTTGCAAGGATAGCCGTTTCTTTGCAGTGCTCAACCTGTGATTTTCCTCCTGCAGCACTGTTGAGTTTAAAAATAAGATCCAGTATGGGAATATCACTTGCCTGAAGTTTCCAT
>JAKPQU010000215.1 GCA_029555925.1 Bacillota bacterium | reverse complement strand
CTGGAAATATTCAATTGCGGCTTTTGGGGGTAAGTTTATAGGATACGTTGCTTTTGCCATCGGCTTTCTTTCCTGTAAGGTCGAATGTGACCAGTAGAAACATTAAAAGAACAAATAGCCACTTTGAATGTATCTTCACTTTTATGGTCTGGTCTGTGTAAAGAAATTCCTGTAATTCGATAACTGTTTTATCTGTTAAAATATTTATCATCTTCCTGCCCCATCTTTTCCTATCTCCTTTCGGTAAATAATCATGGTTTAAAATTTAAAACAGCCTTCGCGGCTTCAGCCATTGCAGTTAATTCGGCATCGGAGGGTGATATTCTATTATGCGTATCTATTACAAACTCACACATTCTATCGAACACTCTTTGTTGCATCATTCTATTTCCGTTTATTCTCTTTCGCTTTATCTGTTCTTTGAGTTTGTTTGCGTTATAGTTTATAAACCATTTTGCGGTTTGTGTTTCTGGGTCTACCAAGTGGACAGATTCGTAATTTTCAATTTCTTCTCCGTTTATAATTAACGTTGGCTTTATTCTGTTATAGTTAATGTTAATCTCAGGCATTTTCACCTCTTCCTTTCACTGCTAAATTTATAAATATCGTTCATTATCTTCCTGATTTTGTTACTCCATTCTTTATCTGAGGCGTATTTCTGGTTCATACCTCCCAGGGTAGGGCCGTTATAATATACTCCTCCCGGTGTCAGGTAATTGTCATGGACATGCTTCATGACTGTGTCTATACACTGCCAGTAACTGGCAAACTTCATAGCGCTCTCGTATGGTGAGCTATCATACGCCTTATATCCGAAGAGGTTGCTCTTCTCTCTTGCAATCTTGCTCCTGCCCCATCCGCTTTCTAATATTGCATGAGCCAGGATGTAACAGGGATTGATTTTATATTTTATTGAAGCTGCCATAATATCAAGAGCTAATCCGTTCCGCTTCTCTTTTTTAAAAGGCGAATCTGCCGGAGCTTTTTCGGCAAGGAAAGCTACGAGATCGTCGGTATCGATTGTCCTTAAGTCAGCAATATTATCCATTTGCCTTCTCTCTTTCTTTAGCTGCATCCATGTGTGTAAACCTTAATCCCATAGCCCATAAATTAGATGGTATAAATCTACCCAGGATAGACTTACTTTCCTTGTATTCAGGATTGTTTTTCCATACCCCGCGTTGTTTCATTCTTTCTTCTTTTGTCATGTTCTCACCTCATTTCTTTAAGTTGATTTTATATTCTTCATCCAGTTTTTTGGAGGCTCCAACTTTTTTAAGTATTTCGTCATCCAGTTTGAGCATGGCTTCTTTATCAGGCTCTTCAATGTCTTTTACGTAACTCTTAAGTCCGAGACTCTTCAATGCTGTAGCGCATGCCGCTTTACTTCTCAAGAGTATTTTCTCTGTGGCGGAATAAACTATACTTCCGAACTGCAGGATTTTCTCACCTTTTTTTAACTCTTTCTTTTT
>JAKPQU010000203.1 GCA_029555925.1 Bacillota bacterium | reverse complement strand
TAGTTTCATAACTATCCATAAATAATGACCTCGTAATGCGTAAAGCGTAATGCGTGATGCGCAGGGATTAAACCCGTCACGCGTCACGCGTTACGCGTCACGACGACTTAAATTCTAATAAGTTATGAAATACACTATAATAATTACCAAGTCTGCCGGAATATTGGCAGGTTTCTCCTTTACTCATTTCATGATAACAGCAATTTCATATAATCCTCTGTTTAGTCCTCAACAATCTTTCCCACAAGATTACCACAAATAGAAGCACGGAGTTTATATGTAATCACATATTCAATAGTTTCCCTATACCATGGCTCTAAAAATTTACCGCCAGTATAATGCATAGTTCCTTCCTTATCCAGCCAGCCTCCATCTGTTGTTATATATATAGCCTCATTAAATAAACTATTAAGACGACTCTTACTATATTGATCACATATTAGATAATGTATTGTATAACCCTCATGAGTCACATCTCTAACGTCCCATCTCTCATTACAGACATCCTCGAATAATATAATCTCTCCCGGGGTACCGTCACCTTTACATCTGACTTCTCCTACAAGGCGACCGATTATACTTGAACCATCTTTTTCTACTACTCGTTCATATAAATGAATTAACATAATAAACCAATTTTACCGGAGTAACATCCGATTTTCTTTCCTCCTTTCACATATTTTTTCATATCATTATATCATATTTGACTATCAGGCCGTCTCGTCAAAATCTCCATATTTCTCATCAGGCCCATCACGTTTATATTTTTTATCATGAACAAAATCTATCTTCTTCTCATCTGAATCCTGGGTAACAGCAGATTCACTTTCTGACAATGCTGGATTCTGCGGGGTAGAAAAGTCTGTTTTTTCTGCGTTATCACTCAATTCTTGTTTCACGTCCGTATCAACAATACTTAATTTTTGTCCAATATAGTCAGCAGAAGATTTCTGTTGTGTCTCTGACGGCAATTGTCCATTTCCTCCTGCAACAGCGGGACTTCCAATTTCAGATGAAGTTTTATTGAGTAAAAAACTATAATCCTCATAATTAGGGATTTCAGTCCATTTTACGCTTTTTGAAGGGTCGAACCAGTCGTTACTGGGGCCTTCCAGATAATTAGCAATTATATCTTTATACTGTTCTTTATAAGGTGATTTGTTGATAACCTGCATAAATTCTTTATTAAATTCTTTATTATCATATACAGTATGGCTTATTCCGTATTCCACTGCAAAACGTCGTCTTTCTTCCATTAGTTCTTTAAATGTCTCTGCTGCTGACTCTGAAGGGGTAGTCATCTTCTGCGCATAACTGGAAATACTGTGAGCTTCAGGTTTATAAAAAGAAGAAATAGATTCCGATAAATACAGTTTATCCTTTTTCAAATCATAATCAAACTGGTGAAAAACTTCATGATTGAAGGTATCAAGCCATGAATTTTTAGTTTTATTTAAGGATGTTCTTAATAGACCTATTCTTTCTTTAAGTTTAATGTCATCAGGTTTTAACTTGAGCTCTTCTTCAAGTTTAACAATAAAATTACGAATTTCTACAGGGGATTTATCACATATTTGATTATAAAGTTCTTTATCGAGATTATCAATTAGTTGAATTGCAGTGTTAAATTCCTTATTCAGCAACGCTTTATTTAACAGTATCTGACGAGTAGCAGGTTTACTGACTCCTTTTACAATAGCAGTTGTGCCGTTATAACGTTTGTACAAAGCTTCATCTACCTTAATATCTCCTACAAGAACATCTCTAAACCCTCCTTTTTGAATTAACTTCTTCTTCATATCTTCAGGAAAATGCTGTATTGCTTCTTCTATCCATTCTTTCTCCACTTCGTCACCATAAAATTTTATACTCTGTGTACCAAGTTTAATTTCGTGTATGTTCAAAGGAAGAATTGATTGGTTACAATTCTTTTTTATTAAGCTAAGATACTGGCTAATTTCCAAAGATGAATATGATCTAGGGTTAAGTTTAATTGCATCTGACACTATATTTATCTCATCTTCATTAAATAATGATGAATGTCTCAGGGTATTTAAAAATTTATCTTTTCCAAAGAACCTCTCTGTCTTTCCTGAGCCAAGGTCCAGTAATTGCGTTAATCTATCATATAATTCATCATGCCCCTTATAACGAAGGTTAACTAAATTCTTAGAAGCAATATCTACGAATGTTACGGAAGAAAGCATTTCCTTTAACTCATTTTCTGATAAGATCTTATCCTGTAATATATCTCTGTTTAATCCTAATGTCTGTAAATAATCCAGAGCCATTTCATCGGCAAATTTATAATTCGTCCTGCTACACTTATCTTTTATATCCTTAACAAACTCATCGAAGCTTTTTCTGGGAATATCTTGTGAAAATTCAATACTATCCACAGGAATTATCTGTTCTAATTTTTCCTCATTTATAGCTTCTACTTCTTTAATTTTATTACTATCAGATAGTTCATGAGTATGCTTATTTATCTCAACCGGCTCACCATCAGAAGTAACTTTTGAGCCATTAATAGTTTTGGTATCTTCAACTGTCGTATCATCAACTTTCTTGACAGAACGTTCTTCCGTAACAAATTTTTCAGATGTCTTCACACTGCCCTTATGTTCCAGAACAGATTTTAATTCTTCATCCTTAAATCCGGCACCTTTTAGCTTCTGTGTCAGTTCCGCCTCACTGTGACTTCCTTCCGAAAGTATTTCCTTTGCCTTACTGAATTTCTCAGGATCTTTAAGTTTTACCTCAAGTCCGTCAAGGGTATCTGCCTTCGGCTTAAATTTGCCCAGAATATGTCCACCTGCCTTAAAAGCAGTGGTCATAACAGCACTGGTAACAAGCCCGGTTTCTGCCTGCACCACTCCTGACTCTCCTACCTTCTTTAGACCTTCACCTATACCGTCAGACCAGGTATTTTCATCTACAGCAGTCGTAACTCCACCCTGAATTCCTGATGAGATAGCACCAGATATGGCCTCTTTCACAATCTCCTGAACTGCTTTATTTTCTACAAAAGACGTCATACCTTCTATGGTGCCTTTACTTAAAGCTTTCGTAATCACAGGGTTCTTCATAATAGTGCTCATTACCGTCGCTCTCTGGCCGGCAGAAAGTGTTGCGAATTTATCCATTAACGGGCCGCCTACAACATTTAACGCACCTTCAACGGCACCTGTCGCAAAATCAGTGAGGGCCTGAGTGCTGTTCAGGTCATAACTGTTACCTTTTACAATTTTGTTTATTGCTACCTTTGTTGTTGCACAGGTAATAGCTGAACCTATGATAAGAGGAACTGTCACTACTCCTGCTCCCCCCGTAGCCAGTGTTACAACTGCAGAAGTAGCCACTGCAGCAGTAATTGATGCAGCAGTAGAAAGGCCATCTGCAACTTTATTCTTTGATTCTTCATAATCATCTATATTAACTTTTACTTTATTTTCAGCCTTATCCAGTTTCTCTAAAAGTTTTGCGTCAGGTTTTCCTCCCTGTTTTTCTATCTTTTCCACCTGTTTATAAGTATCTCTCAATTCCCTTTCAGAATCATCTACATTACGACCTTCCTCTGAAAAAACATCCATTATATTATTACTGACCTGTGACCATACATCTCCGCTGTTTCTTCCCCTCGACAGTTTCTCTGTCATCTGTTCCTTTCTTTCTTCAAGATTTTTCGGTTCTTTCTGCAACATATCAAAGGCTTTATAGTAGTCCGTTCCTGCCAGTTCCTCTTTAAGGTCTGCCTGTAAATCCCTGTTATACTTATTACGGTACGTGTTTATAAGATTGTCTTTTTCTTCATTGTTTTTACAGGACGAAAGAGCTTTATATATGGCATCTCTATCGGTGCCGGCACCTTTCATGGCCATATAAAGATCATCTGCAGGTTCTGTCTTTCCTTTTTCAAGCAGTATTTGAGCACGAAGAAGAGCATTCCCTCCGAGTTCTTCTTCGAGGAGTTTCTTTATAGAAGGGTCTTTCTGCAACTCTTTTCTTTCTTCCGGAGTGGCTTTCTCAAGGGCTTCAAATATGTCTTTCTCTATTGTTCCCGCCCCTTTAGATGCCTGTTCTATCTTTATCCTGGCAGGCAGTTTACCTTTCTCCATTATGAGATTTACATTGGACATCTCACGGGCATCCAGGTTTTTAGAGAAAATTTCCTTTATTTCAGGATCATTCATCAAAATTTTTCTCTCTTCCGGGCCGGCATTCTCCAGAACTTCATAGATCTTCTTTTCATCTTCACCAGTGAAGGATATTGAATTTTTTATCTTTATTTTTGCCGATACCTTACCTTCATTAATTATACTGTTCAGTTTAGCTCTGTCTTCTTTATTAAGTTCACTGTCAAACAGTTTCTTCATTTCAGGATCATTTTTAAGAGATGCTATTTCTTCAGGCGATGCCTTATCAAGGGCATCATAAAAGGAATTTTTATCTGTTCCCCATCCTGCCATGGAGCTTTTCAGTTTATCTTTCAGAGGCACTTCGCCTGACTGATTACTGTTAAGATAACCCATAGCCTGTGCGTAATCTTTATCATTGAGCTCTCCTTCGAGCTTTTTCATCATATCTTTATTACTTAAAATCTCCTGTCTTGTTTCAGGAGACGATTCCTGAAGGGTATCGAAAATGGCCTGTTTATCTGCACCCCACCGGTCCATGGCAATATTAAGTTTTGTATTGCTGTCCAGATTGTCTTTCTTTGAATCTTTCAGAACAGTCTCTATATCCTGTTCATTTAACCCTGATTTTGCAAGTTTCTCTCTTAAATCTTTCTCGCTGAATTCTTTATTTAAAAGGTCTTTTTCTATGAGTTTAAGCTTATCGGGAGCTATAGTACTTTTTAATTTTTCACCCTTCAATTCATAACATGGGCCTTTCTCAAGGAGAGCCTGAGCTTTTTCCAGATTTGCTCCACCAAGCTGTTCTTTCAACTCGCCGGGAAGATCTTTTCCGTATTTTTTCTTATAATCTTCTATAATTGCTTTTCTTTCCGCATCCGATTTGCCTTCAAGAGTTTTAAAGATTAAATTTGCATTTGCTCCTGCCCCTGCCATGGCGCGGTGGAGTTTTTCTGCATCTGTTTCCTTTCCCTGTGTCATATAGGATTTTGCAATGGCTCTGTTTGAAGGTGAGGTGATTAAAAGGATATCAATGGTCTTTTCAAGATCTTTTCCAGTGGCCTTTTTATAAGCATCTTTATAGGCTTTTATCTCTTCCGGGGATTTGCCGTAAAGAGTGTCTAAAAGGGCTTTAGTTTCATAACTCTTTGGAGGAGGAGGGACTGACATAAGAGCTTTTATATCGAGCTCTATTTTAGATGCAGTAAATTCCCCTTTTCTTTTTAGAAGCTCTTTCTCCCTCTCTTTCGGATCTTTTATATTCATATCTGCCTGTGGTTCACCATTCATAAGGAGTTTTATCTTCTCCTTCTCAATCGGACTCATTAAAAGGGTTTTATTCAGGTCTTCATCCAGTTCGGTTCCATAGGTCTTTTTATATTCTTCCTTTATAGCTTTTATTTCTTCCCAGGTCTTCCCATCGAGGATCTTTACCACATCACCCTTTCTTATACTCCAGCTATCCAGAGACTGTTTTATATTATCTGCCTGTGAAAAATTACCCTTCTCGAGAAGGGCTTTAGCCTTATACAGGTCTACACCCTTTAATTCACTTTTTACTGCTTCCTCAAGCTCTTTTCCGTATTTTGCTTTATAGCTCTCCTTCAGGGCTTTTAATTCTTCGGGAGACTTTCCCTTCAGGACATTGTATATGGCTTCTTTATTTGCTCCCCATCCTGACATGGCATTATTTAAGACCTCTGCTTCTTTTCCAGGATCATATTTTGCCTGTGCTGATATATCTGTATGAGCGGTTTTTTTGTCTGTCTGAGCGGGTTTATCGCCTGTCTGAGCGGGTTTATCGCCTGTCTGTACAGTCTTATCGCCAGACGAATTATTATATTCCACTGTTTTTTCTTTATGGATTTTACTTCCGTCAGGTCTTTCTTCATCTGATACTATTACAGTACGGCCTGAAGCATCTGTTGTTTCTTTTGATTTAATTATTGTTCCGTCTGATTTTGTAGTTACAGATTCTCTCTCACTTATTCCGTCGCTTTTCAATGTTAATTTGCTGTATTCCTTATTACCGTTGCCGTCATCTCTTTCATATATCTTTGATTCAGTTCCGTCTATATTATGGGTATAAGTGGATGTGGATTTATCTTTTATCTCATGTCCGTTTCTGTCTTTTCTTACAGTTTCTTCTGTTTCCTTTACTTCAGGTGTGGTAACAGACCTTTCGAATATTTTCAGAGTTTTAGTACCGTCAGGATTTTGTATTTCCTCTTTACTGATGGTCTGTCCCTGACCGAGTTTATGTCTTATTACGCTTTTCTCATCCCTGGTTCTTATCCTGTCACTTACAGGAGGTGGTTCATTCCTTTTCTCAAGAATTTTTTCATCTGTATCACCATTACCTTTTACATTCCTGTCCGTTATCATCTCATTGCCTTTAGAATCACGTTCCATGGCATGTTCAATAAAATTACCGTCATTATCTCTGTTCAGAAGAGATGATCTACTTGATATAGTTTTCCCTGATTTATCTTTCTCTTCCCTGAGTTCATATAAAGAATAATCACCTTCCTGAGCATCGGTTTTCTTTCCCGTGCTTACCCTGGTTTCAGTTCCGTCGGGATTCTTTATAGTCCTCTCTCTATCGGAACCTTTATCTAAAAACTTTTGTCTCTTTTTCCATTCATTTCGGAGTTCTTCATGTTTGTTCCGGCATTCTTTTACAGTGTTTTCAGCCAGCTTCTCCTCACCTTTTTTCTCCAATGGGGCTACATTATCTTTTACCTCTGCAGCAGTCATTACGAAGAGATTATCCAGGAGCTTTTTCGTATCTTCAGGCACTTCAAGGGCTGCTTTATTTATAACGGAATACGGATCTGTCTGTTCATCTGTTTTACCGCAGGGCATGCTATCGCCCAATGAGGACAGTTTATCTATGGCACTTTTGGCCACCCTGAGAGCATCACCGGAAACCGACAGAATCGATGTAATAAGGTTTTTTCTTTCTTTCTCTTTAGCTAATTTTTCAGGTTTTTCTTCTTTTTTAAGAGAAGTTTTTTCTGACATAGATCGGAGATCAGAAACATTATCAAAAAATTCTTCTTTCTTATCACTTTTTCTTTCTTTTTCGTATTTATCTTCAGTTGATATTTTCTCCGACATGGCAGAGGGTTTCTCTGCTGTTACAGGGGGACCGTTTTTTTTAGCTTCTGACGAAGGTTTCTGAGAAGCAGGTTTTGTCTGTACAGAAGAAGCTGCTGAAGTAGTTTTATTTTCTATTTTCATATATATTATCCCCTTTCTCTCGAGACATATGCAAATATTTTAATCTTTAGATATGCAAAAATTTATAATATTTACTTTATGCTGAAAAATCTTCTGTTTAAATCCATAATCCTGTAAGACAGAATCTTTGCAAGGTTGAAACTGAACTGGTGGTAATGGTTCATTATAGAAAGGAAATTGTCTTTACTTATTGTATATAACTCGGCTCCGGAAGATGAAATCTTTCCTGAAAGGGAACGGGGACTATCTGACAGAACTCCCATTTCGCCCAGAATATCTCCTTTATGAAGGGTTCTAATACTTCTCTCATCCCATCTGTCAAAAATTCTGTAAAGGGTTATTTCTCCTGATTTGATTATATAAACTTCCTCTGCCCTGTCTCCTTCATTAAATAAAACTGTTCCTTCTTCATATTTTTTTAATTTAATTCTTGTACAGATTCTCTCCAGTTCTTTCTGGTTTAAAACACTGAAAAGGGATATGGCGCCCAGTATATCTGATTTTTTATTTGATCTCTCAAGCATATCTTTATCTTTAATATAGGAATGATAATCACCCAGGTAATTTACCAGCCTGTTTGTAGCTTCTGCTATCTTTTCACAGAGTATTCCGGAGAGATTTACGCAGAGTGAAGGGTATGTTTTGAGTATGGAGAGAAAATTATCTTCTGTAATCACATATAATTCTGCTTTCTGTGATTTTATTCTGGCAGAAAGAGATCTCTTTTCTTTTGTAATTACAGCCATTTCACCGAAGACATCACCTTTATAAAGACTTACAAGCTCAGCAGGCTTATCTTTTTCTTTATAAAGAACTATTTCCCCTGATTTTATTATATATACGTTATCTGGCCTGTCTCCCTCTCTGAACATAACGGTCTGCCCCTCATATCTTCTCAATTTTATCCTCTTTACAATCTTCTCTATTTCACCGGAAGAAAGAATATTAAAGAAAGCAGTACTTTTAACAATATCTATTTTATTACAGGATTTTTCTATTTCCCTGTCTTCTCTTCTCAAAGGACAGGCTATATCAAGCGTAAATTCTCTGTTTTCTTTTTCTTTATCAGCAGAATAATTTTCCAGTTTTTCCATCAGTAAATCATTGCAGAACATATGATAACTTCCTTTCTCCAGAGCATTAAAAGATTTTTGAAGCCATAATGTTTCTTCTGTTTTTAAATATTTTTCAACATATTCATAATATTTTATCAGCTCCTGAAGGGAAATTTCCCTGTGCTTCAATATATTTCCTTCACCGAAGTAAGAAACAAAATCTTTTTCATATTCATTTTCCACGGAAATCTTCTGTTTTTCTTTATAAAAATCCTTTAATTCTGACTGAAACTTTTGTCCGGAAGCTTTAATTCCTTCCATGATACTATTATTTCTATCTTTATCTCCGACAAGTTTCATCAATTTATCACTCTGCTTTTTTGTAATATAAGACATTATTTCAGGGGCTATTTTTTTATATAAAGTTCCAGGAGGGCAAGTTCATTAAGGGGATGAAGTTTTTCTTTAATTTTTTTCAATATATCTTTCTGTTTCTGAAATATTTCCTGCATCTCTCCTGTAAGAATGGCTATTTTATCTTTTTTTGCTTTATTGTTCCGCCACCAGGTCAGTTCTTTAATCGTACTTATAAAATTCTTTTTTTTCAGAATGATATTATCAATATCTTTCAATGTGCTTTTGAAAAATTCCAGATCCATCTCGACTATTTCACAGAGAAGATTGCCATAATATTCTTTTCCAGCATATGTTACCAGTTCATATGTTTCTTCCTGTTTTCGTATTCTCTGAATTGTTTCTTCTATAAAATACAGGGGTTTGCACCTGTTCATGACATCACCCCTTCTTTTATTATTTCCGCTATTTGAATCTTCATAGATCCGTACATGATTTTAAAAAGTCCCTCTTCTGCCACTGAAAACCTGTTTTCTTTAAAAGCATGTTCAATTACTTCAAGACCTTCATCTATTTCATATAAACCTTTTTCAACAAGCTCGTTACCGTGGCGGGAAGAATTCTCTACTTTAGCAGCCAGTTCATTCAAAGTATTTTCCTGGAAATCATAAATCAGCTCTATTGTTTCATCTATATATTTCTCCAGTTCCTCTGCTGAAATTATTTTCTGGCCTTTAAGTATGAAAAGATTTTTCAGTGCTCTGAAAAAAGGAGAATTTATCACTTTTTTTTCTGCTTCCCCTGATAAAAATTCTTCTTCTGTAGTGGAATTATATTTATTTAGCAGATCTATTTCTCTGCGAAGATTATTTACATTGTAATGAAGCACTTTGTTATTATCTTCTGCATGTTCTATATTGATGGTATCAGAATCATTTTTATATTTGACGGCATATTCTTTGGTTAAACTGTAGGATTTTACTATTTCCATAAGATTGTTTTTAACTGCAGTCAGACAGGTAAGTTCATATTGAAGTGCTTCGGCAGCTTCTTCCAGAGGAAAAGAAACAGTATTATATTTCAGATTCCAGAAAAAATAAGGTAATCTCATATAATCCTCCCCTTCTATTAAATTTTTACCTGATTTGTTTAAACTGCTTTTAGATTTTTATTATACGTAATAATAATTAGTATATAGTTAAAATTATAGCATATTTTCACATAAATAACCAGTAAAAAAACACTATCTGATAGAATTTTATTTATTACTGTGATATAATATTCATCATGATAGGTGGTGCAGGAATTATTCATAACAGTGCTCATTACGCATCACGCATTACGCATCACAATTATAAAGGAGAAACACCTATGAGATGTCCGAGAGATAAAATGCCAATGGAAGAAACATTATGTGAAAACAAAATTCTCGCAGACACATGTTCTTACTGTGACGGTATATGGCTTGATAATGAAGAATTAAAATCCCTTACCGGTCTTGACAGAGATATTCTGGAAGGAGAAAAGATAAAAGAAGGAATAGAATGGGACGAAGTTCTTGCCTGTCCTGTATGTAATATTGAAATGGAAAAAGGTATTTTTCAAGGGAGAAAACTGTAAAAATAGACAGATGTCCGTCATGTCTCGGTATATGGCTTGACACAGGAGAAATGATACCTATACTTGAAATAGTCCATAAAATCAAAGAAGGAAAACGTTAACAGGAACCATCTATATCAATCATTTCCACTCCGTCCATATAGATTTTTTTTGTTGGCCTTTCCATTGTCCTGAGTTTGGCCATAACTCCTACTATTCTTTTAAGCTGTTCCTCTATTGTCTGAAGAAGTTTGCCAAGCTCTTCTCTGCTTATTGTATCTTTTTCTGCCTTTAATATCATTACATTTCCCAGGACGGAGGTCATAGGATTATTTATTTCATGAGAAATGGATACAATTATCTGTGATATGGTATTCAGTTTTTCAGATTCTATGAGTTTTTGCTGTGTCTCAATGAGTTGTCGATTTTTTTCTTCCAGATCAATTGTCCTGTCTTTAACCTTCTGCTCCAGATTTTCATATAATTCTGCAAGCTCTCTTGTCATCTGATTGAAAGCATTTGCCATAAGATTGAGTTCATCCTGTCCCTTTATGGAAACAGAATAAGAGAAATCACCTTTTGCTATATATTTTGCACCTTTCTCCAGAGCCTTAAGGGGTTCCGTAATACTTCTGGTTACAAGAAAACTCAGAGAACCAGCCAGCATAAGAACTATAAGTGCTGTCAGAATTATAGACCATATAGCACTGTTTTCCACGTTTCTGGTTTTCTCTATATACTCGTTATTTTCCGATTCTACTTCCTGTTTTATATCACTTACATTTTCATCAATACGTTCTACAAATGATTTTATCTGATTCTTAACTCTCAGTCTTACTGCAAGCCAGTCATCTAACTGGGCAAGTTCAAGTATCTTACGAATCTGGTCAGGCAATGTATCTCTCATAGTTACAAAAGAGTTAATTATATGTCTGTGACTGTATGCTTCATCTTTATTGTAACTCAGAGAATCTATTGATTCCTGAATATTTTTATTAAATTCATCCAGTTCAAGAGAACACTGAAGGAGCATATCCATATCCTGTCTTGATGTAGCCCGTTCAAGAAGATTTGTTATATGTAAAATATTATTATATACCCTTAAGAGAGAATTTTCCTGTCTGTGTTCATAGATAAGATAGGTAGTCTGATG
Source organism: Bacillota bacterium (assembly GCA_029555925.1). Next base: position 4,806 of record JAKPQU010000203.1, on the reverse strand, counting down.
CCTTATAGTATCAATATAAAAAACACCTACCAGATTTCCAAGTAATCCCAGAAGTAATATAAGAGAAAAACATATAACAAGACGGGAGCTTATCTTAATATTTCTCAAGTTTAAAACTCCTGTTCAGAAATAATCTTTTCTATAGACCTTGACATATTTAACGTTGCAGTATGAGGCTTCACTTTCCCTTCCAGAGCAGAGTGAACCTCAATCTGAATAATCTTTGATATTCTGTTATATTCAGGTTGAACAGGCCTGGGACGGGCAAGTTTTACAATATCAAATAAATATGATATAGAAGAATTTACTTTTATAATATCCTCATCGGTGTAACAGGATTTCCTTGTCGGATTCTGCCCCAGTTTAATGGCTTTAAAACATTGCTGTTCTTTACATGTAAGAAATTCTATTAATCTGAAAGCTTCTTTCGGATGTTTACTCCTGGCACTTATTACAAGATTCCATCCACCGAGAGCTGAAATACTTTTATAACCTTCTTTACCTGCAGGGAGAGGAGCAACAGCAAATTTACCTCTGACGGCAGACATATCACTGTTTAACAGTGTATAGGCGTAAGGCCAGTTTCTCATGAATACACTGTTACCGCTCTGAAAATAATTTCGTCCGTCTTCTTCCTGAAAAGCTGTTATACCTTTTGAAGATATGGTAAGCATATCACAATAGGTAGTTAAACCTTTTACAGACTGAGGGCTATTCAGAATTACTCTATTACCGTCTGTAATGACATCTCCTCCGTAACTCCATACATACTCAAGATAATTTGCCACCAGTCCTTCATATTTATCTGCCTGAAATACAAAACCTACCATATCGGGATGTTCTTTTATTTCATTTCTCACAATCTTTTTAGATATTATTTTAAGCTCCTCCCAGGTACGGGGAGGTGAAAATCCGTATTTATCCAGCAGATCTTTTCTATAGTAAAGGACACCTGCATCGATAAACCAGGGGAATGCCACTATAGCACCCTTCCATGTATTTGCTTTTACCGTACTGTCGATAAAATCATTCATATCAATGGTGCCTTTTATATAATCATTTAAAGGCAGGAGCCATCCGTTTTTTGCAAATTCCGTAGTCCATACTACATCAGTTACATAAACATCTACCCCTGAATTTTCATCTTTCAACCATTCAACATATCTCTTATATCTTCCCGCATCAGTTTCAGGCGTTTCAAGGAAATCTATCTTAATATCCGGATTAAGCCTTTCAAAAACAGACAACTGTTCTTCCAGGACGGAAAAGTCTGATCCTATAGAACCACTTGCTATACTGATAGTAGTTTTTTCTTTATGTTCTGTCTTACAGCCTGTTATCATAAAGAGAGAAATTAATATAAATATAAAATATCTCTTCTTAATCATCAATAGTTACTCTATATTTCTATCTTTAGGACGTCAGAAACAGTTCCTATAATGACATCAGGGTCAAAGGGCTTGGTTATATAATCATTGGCTCCACATTCCAGTCCCATTTTTTTATCAACTTCCTGTCCCCTGGCTGTCAGAAGTATTATATAAGTATCTTTTAAATCAGAATCTTTCTTTACTTTACTGCATACATCATAGCCGTCCATTTCAGGCATCATAATATCAAGAAAAACAAGAACCGGTTTTTCCTTTTTTATAACATCAATGGCTTTAACTCCGTTTTCCGCAGTAAATATTGTTACACCCTTATCAATAAAATCTTCAAGAGCCTGTTCCATAAGAATTCTCATGTAAGGCTCGTCATCTACTATTAATATTTTTTTAGACATTATAAACCTCCTTAAACATACAGGGGATTTGTAGCAGAAATAGCATATACTGCCAATGTTGCAAGGGTAGTCATAACCTTATAGTCTTCCGAGGTATACTCAAAAGGCTCTTCGGTGCTGATATTCATAACACCTATAGTTTCATTTCTCAATTTCAAAGGTATACAGATCAGGGAACTTATTTTGTTCTTTCCTTTAATAAAGCGAGGATCGTTCTGTAATTTATTTATTACCTCACCTTTTCCTGTAATTAATACGGTACCTGCTATACCTTCTCCGGGTCTCAGGGTTACCTTTGCATCATAATTCTTTCCGATACCGGAAATAATCTCAAGGACACCTTTCTCTTTATTCAATAGCATTATAGATGCACTATCGGCTTTAATAAGCCTGGTTGCTCTTTCCAGAATTAATTTTCCAGCTTCTTCACTGTTCAGACTGGTTATACTTTCTGCAATATCATAAAGCAGGCTCACTTCTTTATATTTATCAAGCAGTTCACTGGCAAGAGACCTTTTTTCATAATCCATATAGGTCAGATAATTGAGAAGAGAAACAACAGCAAAGGCTTTTTCTGCTCCTGTCACCCAGCCTATAATATCATTTATACCCTCTACCGGATATTTTTCAAAACCTTCTCTGCCTTTTTCACCGAGTAACAGGTTCTCTTCTAAATCATAAATACCTATATCAGAGTTTATAGCTTTGATAATAGAATTTAAAATAGAAGATACTTCTTTTCGGGAAACGAATTTTTTAAAATCTATTTCAGGCAAGAGTCTCACCTCTCTTTATAAATTAGGTTTCAGGTTTCGGGTTTCAGTTTTTTTAACCCGGCACCTGGCACCATCAATCTTAAAAAAATAAAAATTCCTGTATCCTTAAAATACTTCATCAGTCAACGGGAATAGTAAAGGAAAAATTACTCCCTTTTCCCGGCTCGCTTTCGACCCATATTCTACCGCCAGACTGTTCGACAATCTTCTTGCAGATAGCCAGACCGAGGCCGGTACCGCCGGGTTTATTCGTAAGTCCATTAACTACCTGTTTGAACTCATCAAATATACTGGCATGATGGTCTCTCTCTATGCCTATACCTGTATCTATTATACTGAATATTATTTCGCTATTATTTCTTTTTACCCTGCATATTATGGAACCTTTATCCGTAAATTTTATTGCATTTGAAATCAGGTTAATTAAAACCTGGATTATAGTATATTTATCCATCATAATCTCAGGCAGGCCTTCCTGAATATCTTTTATGAATTCCAGTTCCCTGTCCTCTAGCAGAGGAGAAATAGAATGACCTATCTGGTCTATAATGGAATAAATAGAACATAGTTCTTTTTTTAATTCCATATTACCTGATTTTAATCTGGCCATGTCCAGAATATTATTTATAATAGACGTTAATCTCTCGCCTTCCGAACTGATTATATCCAGGTTGACATCTATCTGTTCTTTTGATTTTTCTAATTGTTCCCCTGTAAGAGCACCGGAAAAAATCTTTTTTAGTTTCTTCTTGATAATTTTTGAAAAGCCGACAATTGATGTAAGAGGTGTTCTCAATTCATGTGATACTGTCGATATAAAAGAAGATTTCAGTTCATCAAGTTTTCGTAATTCCCTGTTTGCTTCCTCAAGCTTTACAGTTCTTTCCTTCAGTTCTGCCTGAGACTGTTCAAGAGAATCAAGCATTTTATTAACTGTAACGGAAATATTTGCCAGTTCGTCATTACCTTCTACAGGAACACGTAAAGAAAGGTTCTTGCTTTCTCTTATAGACATAACACTTTCTTCAAGATGGCTCAGGCGAAATAGTATTACCTTCTGTAACATAATAATCAGAAGAACACTGAATAAAACACCTGTAATTATAATAAAAATAATAAAATAAAATACCGTAATCTGCCCGTATTTGTAAATTTTCCTGTCTCCCAGTACCTTGAGAATAAGGCAGGGCTTACCGTATATATCTTTTATAATAGTATAACCTGCAATAGTATTGACATCCAGAGGATTTACAAATATATCAGACTTCAAGCACATGTTCGAAGCAGTAATAAAATCATCTGGCAGAGATTTTTCATAAACAGAATGAACAATCATATTAAGATTTACTATTTCGGAAAGTTCCTGAACCTCTATATCATCCAGGTAACGTCCGAAAATAAGAGTTCCCCTGGGAGTTCCCTGCTCGTCTGCAGGTAAAACAGGCCTTGACACTATAAAAGCAGGAGCCTCAGAAAGATAAACAATACCTGCCACACGGCTTTCCCTGTTTTTATGGTTAAAAAGCAGTCTGTTACCGGATATAAGAGATTTAAAAGACGGAGAAAACGGAAGGGCACATTTTTTCTCCACATCATAAAATTGACCATATACAATTTTATCTGACTTATCAAAAAAGGCTATAAAATTAATATCCAGGTTTATAAAGGTAGTATCTAAAAGATTTTCCTGAATATATTTTTTTGTATTAATAGAGGCTACAAAATCACAGGTATCATTCCAGTATGCCCAGTCTTTAAGAGGAGAATCAATAGTTTTAAGAGTGTCATCAAAAAGATTTAATACCCTCTGAACATCCTGTCTGGTCTCAACTGTTTCCAGTTTAAAAAAACTCTCCAGAACTATTGCCTTCGATAAAAAATACATAACGAATAACAGTAAGATAAATGTTATTGACGTAACAATCAGTGTTTTATTCCGCAGGGACATAAAATCAAAAAAATCTCTCTTTCCGGATTTATATGATAAGCGTAACGCGTGACGGGAGGAACAGCTTCCCATAATTACAAAATACCTGGTGTAATATTTACCGCTCGCAGCACTTAGTACCGCTACAGGTAAATTAGTAACCCTTTATCAGCTTCTGCCTGACAGGCTCTTACGAAGAAAAATAATTTGCCTTATTTAATTTGTTTTACAGACAATAAATTAGCCCTTATTTAATTTTTAATTCTATAATAAAAAACTAATTTTTCTTCTCCAGAGCCCGCCAGGCAGAAGCTTTTTAC
>JAKPQU010000201.1 GCA_029555925.1 Bacillota bacterium | reverse complement strand
GTTTCATAACTATCCATACATAATGACCTCGTAATGTGTAAAGCATAATGCGTGATGCCCATAGGATTAAACCCGTCACGCGTTACGCGTTACGCGTCACGACGATTTAAATTCTGATAAGTTATGAAATACACTATAAATTATTGACTTATAATGAGGTAATTCTTTGTGTATCTAACAAAATTCGTTGTTTTTTTTCTGATTCTGCTGAGTTTAACCCTTCCTGCCCCTGCTGCCGTTACGTCTTTACCTGACAAAAAAACTGATGATGACAGTGGTTTTGATATAGAAAAACACCTCGAAGCAGGGGAAAAATATTTTTTTGAAGGCAACATGAAAGAAGCCTTCAGGGAATTCCATATAGTTCTCTACATAGACCCTCATAATTCCGCAGCCAGTTACAACCTGGGCCTTGTTTATCTCTTTCTTAAAAACAATAAACTTGCCCTGGAGTCCTTCGATAAAGCAAAATCATCGGATCCTTTAAATTTATTTCTCTCATTACAACTGGCAAAGGTTTATCTTACAACAGGGGATTATGCACATGCAGTGCCAGAATATGAAAAAATATTGCAGTTATTTCCTGATAACAGGGATTCTCTGAAAGGTCTGTCCCTGGTTTATATGAACAGAGGAGATTTCAATAAAGCCCTCTATAACTGCGGGAAACTGCTGGAAAATTCTCCCGATGATCTTGAGGCCCGTTACATAAAAGGACAGATTCTTGCAATGTCCGGGCAGCTTGATCGTGCCATGAACGAATTTAATTATATAATTGAAAAAAAACCTGATTTTTTCGATGTCTATTTATATCTCGGAGAACTGTCTCTCAATAAAGAAGATATGGCTCTTGCGTTTCAGTATTTTACAAAGGCAATAGAGGTAGCACCGCAGAACGCACAGGGGTATTTCGGCCTGGGAAGGGTTTATATTGCACAGAATAAATATGAAGAAGCAATAAAGGAATTCGAGAAAGGTATCCTTTTCGATCCCCGTAATACAGGTGCTTATCTTTCTCTAGGACTGTTATATGATAATCTGGATAAGAGAGAGCTTTCAATCGACTATTACAGAAAGGCCGGAGAAATAGATCCTGATAATCTGCAGGTGCTGGAATATCTCGGTTTTTCCTGCTATTCCCTGGGTAAATTCGATGAAGCAATAGATATATTCAAAAAAGGCATAAAGCTTGCTCCTGACAGTATTACCTTTCATGATCTCCTGGGACAGGTTTATTATGTCCAGGGAAAAGATGAATCTGCCATAGAAGAATTTAATAAAGTAATAGAACTGGATCCGTCCAATATAGACATACCTTTTGCCCTCGGTGTCATATACCAGAAAAAGGGCAACTGGGAAGAAGCAATAAAAAATTATTCAAAAGTAATGACTCTTGACCCGGCCAATAAATCAGTTCTTTTCTCTCTCGGAGTAGTTTATTTGAATACGGGACAGTTTGATGAAGCAGAAAAAAAATTAAAATCTTTTCTTGAAACTTACCCTACAAATTCTTTTGCTTATATAAATCTCGGACTTCTTAATATGTACAGAGGAAAAAACGACAGGGCTATCGAAGAATTCAAACAGGCCCTCTCCGTAAATCCTTCCCAGGCCATATCCTATTATTATATGGGACTTATTTACAGGGATATGGGCATAAAAAACGATTCGAAAGTATATTTTTCCCAGGCCCTCTCATACAGTCCTTACAGATCTGCCTTTACTTACTGCATAAAAGCCCTGTGGTTTCTGGACAGCGGAAATTATATAGCCTCATTAAAAGAACTCGCAGGAGCAAGAAAGTCAGAACCGGAATTTCCCGATACCTACTGGATTACCGGTCTTGTTTACGAAACGATGGGAGACAGGTTCCGTGCCCGCTATTTTTATTCCAGAACACTCGAGTTGAGCCCTTTTCATGTTTTTGCACGGCATGGACTTAAAAGGGTTGAGGCTTTTGATAAAAAGCCGTAATGTATGGGATATTACTTTTTTCATTATCTGATGTATGGCCCTGTAGTGCCTGACCAGGTTCCTGGTTTTAGTAATATACAGGTTTGACCCGAATAAAGCGATGCATGTTAGAGAAGCAATCAATGCATTAAGCAGTTATGGTGTAAATCCTGATCCATCTGCTAAAACACGACTGAAACATAAAACTTAATAAATTCAACGCTTTTTCTAAAATCTGCGAAAGTATAACTTTTAATTAAATTAAATAATTACTCACGACTCATGGCCCATCAGTATTCTCCGAAATATCTTCTTCTCTAGACGGCTAATTACCTACACGGCAATTAAATCACCACCCGTCACGCGTTACGCGTTACGCGTCACGATTTGATTGCCATAATCCGACTTTTGTTCTATAATAATCTATATGTTTTTCTATTACACAAATGAGGGAGAGGTGTTCAATTTGAGAAAAATCTATATTCTTTCTGTCTTTCTTATTTTCCTGGCATTCTTTTCCAGTTCCTGCAACAGCTCAAGGATAAATGAAGTAGTTCTTGCAGGGCCGAGTAAAATCGAAAAATTACAGGTTGTTTTCGCCACGCCGGACGGGCCTGTTCAGGAACAGAGCGAGCTTGATGCCATAACGGTCAGTTTCAACCAGGCCATGGTTCCTCTCACAACCCTTCCTGAAAACGAACCGGAAGGACTTTTAAAGTTTGAACCTCCTCTGTCCGGTAAATACAGATGGATTGGAACTGCGACATTGAAATTTATTCCTGATACCCCCCTGCCCTTCAGCACATCATACCATGTCACGGTTCCGAAAGGGTTTAAAGCTTTAACAGGTGCAGTTCTTGAGCAGGATTATAAATGGTCCTTTGAAACAGTCAGACCTGCCATTGTGTCTTCAAAACCTGCCGATTATTTTTATTGCAGACTGCTGGCTCTTAAAGGTTCTATATATCTGCTTTTTAATCAACCGATGGACCCTGCCAGAATTGCTGATTTTATTGAATTATCATGTGATAAGAAACTTATTCCAATTAAACTGGACAGCCGGTTTGAAAAAGATAAAGATACGGAAGAGTGGGATCCAAATAATGTAATTGTCATAAAACCTTCTGAACCATTATCTCCCGGAAAGTCTTATATTCTTACTTTAAAAAAGAATTTACCCGGTAAAACAGGCGATCTCGGTCTCCCGGAAGATAATTCCATAATATTTAACAGTGAAAATGTCTTTAATTTTTCCGGTATGTCCGACGCCGGCACTTCCGAAGAACATAGCCCTGAAAGTTCTATAGAGCTGAATTTTACAAATCCTGTAGATTACGGAGAAGTAATAGACAATATAAAATTTACCCCCGATATAAAAATACCTGAATATTACAAGCAATACGGACAGAATCAGACTCTTTCTCTTTATCTTCCTTTTCTGGCACAGACGAAATATACAGTGAAGATTTCAAAAAATATAAAAGATATTCTCGGAAATACCCTTGGTCATGACGTGACTTTCTCATTTAAAACATCTGATTATTCTCCTTCATGCTATATTGAAAACGGTGTGGGAACAGTAGAAGCAAATTCTTCCAGAACATTCCCCGTATCTTTTATGAACCTCGATAAGGTAAATTTGAAGCTTGCTTCCCTGTCAAAGGATCAAATAATCCCTCTATTTCAGGGAAAAGCTTTTGACTATGATGCAAAATATAATCCCGGAGAAGATTTTTATAAAATTGACAGAGTATGGAAGCTGAATTTAAAGAAGAATCAATCGTGGTGGCAGCCTGTTGATATGGATGAAATCCTGGGAGACAAAAAATATGGTTTTGTTTTTCTTCAACTGGACGCTCTGGAAACTCTGAATTATGACAGCAGATACCAGAAGGCTTTTCTTCAGGTTACAAATCTCGGTATAACTGCAAAATTCTCTCCCGAAAATAATATTATTTCAGTCAATACCCTTGATACAGCACAGCCTGTACCGGATGCTCTTGTCGAGCTTCGTAACAGCGATAATAAAATCATATGGACAGGAAAAACAGACAGGCAGGGTATGGTAGAGACTGACGGATGGGATAAACTGAAAGTAAAAGAAGATGATAGTGAAATATGGGTTTTTGCCTCAAAAGGCGATGATACATGTGTGAGCAGTTCTTACAGGAACTGGAGAGTACCTCTCTATATGTATGATTACTATTATGACTCTTCAGATTTCAACATCCATGTCTTTACAGAAAAAGGTATTTACAGAGCCGGTGAAGAGGTTCATCTTAAAGGAACTATGAGAGAAAAGATAAAAGGTAAATGGGAAGTTTCTTCTCTTAAAAAATTACAGCTAAAAATCTCCAGTTCAAGGGATGAAGTTCTCCTGGAAACTCCTTTAAAACTTTCCGAATACGGTTCTTTTGATTATTCCTTTAAAATTCCTTCTGACGGTTCTTCAGGAAGATATGCCATATATATTTCAGGAGAGAAAGGCAATAAAAATATTTCAGGATACGGAAGCTTCCTGGTGGAAGATTATCAGGCAGCACAGTATGAAGTTACGGTAAATTCGGACCGTGATTATTATGTGTTCGGCGATAAATTCAACGGCTCGGTAAAAGGATGGTATCTCTTCGGAGCACCTATGAATGGTGATAAGGTTAACTGGTCTTATTATCTTGAACCTACCTGGTACAGTCCTTCCGGCTATGAAGGTTTTGATTTTACCAGAGACTTCTATGATATGGCCGAAGAAAGAGAGGAAAAATATCTCGGTTCAGGGGAAGGGAAGCTGAAAGATAACGGTGAAGCCCCCATCTCTGTCGAGATTACTGATAAAGCAAACCAGGGGCCTTATATACTCACAGTTCAGGGAACGGTAGAATCTGCAGGCCGTCAGTCTGTATCAGGCTATAAACAGGTTTTTGTCCATCCCGGCGAATATTATATAGGCATAAAACCTTCTTCACGGTTTATGTCAAATAAAGAAACACAGAGTTTCAGTATGATTGTTCTTTCTCCTGACGGAACGGTCAGAACGGGCCAGGATGTAAAGATAGATATTATAAAAAGGGAATGGAATTCCGTACGTAAGGTGGGAATGAACGGTGAAACAGGATGGGTTTCGGAAAAGGTGGATGAAGTCATTAAACATTTTGACCTTAAAAGTGAAGGACATCGTGTAGAAGGCGAATTTAAGCCCGATAAAGCCGGTCTTTACATTATAAGAGCTACGGGGACAGACAGCAGAAAGAACAATATAGTGACGGAATCAAGTTTTTATGTCAGCGGTGAAGATTATGTTGCATGGGCAAGATATGATGATGATAAGATTGACCTGGTGCCCGATAAAAAGGAATATAAGCCTGGAGATACGGCGAAAATACTTGTCAAATCTCCTTATGAACAGGCGAGAGCCCTTGTAACCATTGAAAGAGAATTTATAATAAAAAGTTTCTGGGTAGACCTTAAGGGCAGTGCGGATACGGTGGAAATCCCTGTGGAAGAAGATTATCTGCCGAATGTTTATGTGTCTGTCATACTCCTTCAGGGCAGGGTCTCAGACAGCAAATTCTCCGATACAGGCGACGACCTGGGTAAACCGTCTTTTAAAATAGGCTATTTTAATATGCCTGTTATTCCCGATAATAAGAGGCTTAAAGTGACGGTAAATACGGATAAAGATAAATATAGTCCCGGAGATGAAGTTACTGTAACTCTTCATCTGGAAAATCAGAAGGGACAGGGAGTAAAAGGTGAAATATGCCTTTCAGCGGTAGACCTCGGAGTCCTCAATCTTACAGGATTCAAAACACCTGATTATTTTGACACGTTTTATTATACGAGAGGCATTGATGTCATAACTGCAGAAACAAGGAAATATATTATAGATCAGAAGAATTACGGTCAAAAAGGAGGGAACCCCGGAGGAGACGGAGGCGGCAAACCTTCCGCTTTGAGGGAAAATTTTGTAGCCACTGCCCTGTTCAAACCTTCTGTGATTACAGATAACAATGGCAATGCTTCAGTTAAATTTAAACTCCCCGATAATGTGACAACTTTTCTTATTATGGCAACGGCCCAGACAAAAGATAGTTCTTTCGGCTGCGGCGATAAGAGGATTGTGAGCACAAAACCACTGCTTATGAAACCTTCCATGCCCAGGTTTGTAAGACTTTATGATAAGTTTAAAGCAGGTGTTCTCGTATTTAACGGAACTGATAAACAGGGAGAAGCAGTTGTAGAATGCAGCAGCGAAGGCCTTAAACTTTCGGAGAGGGGACTTAAAAAAGTAGATATACCTCCGGGACAGGAAAAAGAAGTGCTCTTTTCTTTTGAAGCCGATAAGGTAACGGAAGGTAAACTGACTTTTTCATGTACCATGGGCACTTACAGTGACGGAGTGCTGGAAAAATTGCCTGTAAAGGCGGCTCTGCTTACTGAAGCTGTCGCTACAACAGGTTCATCTGAAGATAACAGGAGGGAAGAGAAACTTTTTGTTCCTAAAACTGCAGATCCCAATACGGGATATATGGAAGTGAATAATTCTTCTACTGCAATGATAAATCTTCAGGGAGGCCTTGAATATCTTGTAGATTATCCATACGGGTGTCTGGAACAGAAGCTCTCCAGAGTTCTTCCTCTCATTACTGCAGAAGAGCTTATAAATGCCTTTAACCTTTCAGGTTTAAAGGGGCAAAAATTGAGAGATTTCGTGCAGGAAAATCTGGATATGATAGTAAAACACCAGAAACCTTCCGGAGGTTTTACACTGTGGGAAGGAGGAGAATTCGAAAATCCTTTCCTTTCAGCTTATACTATGTACGGACTTACACTTGCAGAAGAGTCAGACTATAAAATTTCTCCTTCTGTTATGTCGGAGGGACGGAAATATTTGAAAGAAATACTCAGATTTTCTAAAGACGACAAAAGATGGCTTTATCCCTATAAAGAGAGGACTCAGGCTACTATAAAGGCTTTTGCCCTTTATGTCCTTTACCTGGCAGGAGAAGGTGAGCCGTCCTATTTACATACCATGTACGAACAGAGGAATAAAAACTCACTCTTCGGAAGATGCATGCTGGTACGGGCCATGCATATGTACGGTAAGGATAAAGAGGAAGAAGCCGTTATGGTAAAAGAACTCCTGAACCATATAAAAATGTCTCCTACCAGTGCTTATTTTGAAGAAAGAGTAACGGATGACATGAGCTGGATTTATACTTCTACCGTAAGAACTACGTCTCTTACACTTCAGACACTGATTGAACTGGGTGCAGAGTTTCCTCAGGCTCAGAATGTTGTAAAATGGCTTATAGATGCACAGAGCCTGGGCAGATGGGATACAACACAGGAAAATGTTTTTGCCTTTGAGGCACTGAGGGTTTATTTCAATAAATTTGAAAAAGATACTCCGAATTTCGAAAGTAAAGTTTCTCTTGACGGGAAGGAAATTATGAGAAATTTCTTTAAAGGAAGAGAAACTAAATCTGTGAAACAGGTAGTTCCTATGTCAGATATTCCTCAGGGAAAAGACATGTCAGTTACTTTTGATAAAGAAGGGCAGGGAAGACAGTACTATACGATGAGACTCGTTTATGCCCCGACAGACCCGCGTCCTGCAAGGGATGAAGGTATAAGTGTATTTAAATCCATAGAGCCCCTTGAAGGGAGTAAGACAAAGGATTTTATAGCGGGAACTGTCTACAAAGTAACTCTCTCCATAGTTACTCCTATGGAAAGACATTATGTTGTCGTAAATGATCCCTTACCGGGAGGTTTTGAACTGGTAAGAGAATCCTTTGATACGGAAAATAAAGATCTACTGAGAAAACTTTCAGAAATACGAAGCAATGAAAGAACATACTGGTGGGGAACATTTGATCACTGGGAAAATTATGATGATAAGGTACTGCTTTTTGCAGATCTCTTAAATTCCGGTGAACATACCTTTACATATTTTGTGAGAGCCGTTCATTACGGAACCTTTGATATGCCTTATACAAAGGCGGAACTTATGTATGAACCGGAGGTATTCGGTTATTCTAAAAAGGAAACCGTTAATGTCGTAGAAAAGTAAGGAAATCGTGACGCGTGATCTGTTAAGTCACGGGTCACGCGTTACGCGTCACGAGGTCATATGGTTGCTAAAAAAAAGAGGAACATAATAAAAATAATTGTTACTGTCTCTTTTATTATATTCTCTCTTTTTTTTATAGTTTTTCTTTTGATTCCCCTTCCTTCCGTATCACTTTACCCGGAGAAAATGGTTTCCTGCAATATTCTTGACAGAAAAGGAAATCTTCTCAGAACCATACTTTCTTCAAAGTATTCCACCGCTTCGTGGGTTAACCTGGACAGAATTTCTCCTCATATGATTGATGCTACGGTTGCTGCAGAAGATAAGAGATTTTACAGCCATTTCGGTATAGATATGCTTGCTACAGCCAGGGCTCTGGTTCAGGATATAATGGAAGGCCGTATAGTGTCGGGAGGGTCTACCATAACACAGCAACTGGCCGGCCTTGCCTATGATATACCCCGCGATAGTCTCAAATGTAAAATTCTTGAAGCTGTTTATGCCGTTAAAATCGACTTTAAATATTCCAAAAAAGAGATATTGGAACTTTATTTAAACCGTGCCCCTTACGGCAATCAGACCTATGGCATAGAAGGAGCTTCTTTACTTTATTTCGGCAAACCTGCCGAACAGTTATCCATTGCAGAAGCAGCCTTTCTCGCTTCTATTCCCAGGAGTCCCGGTATTTATGATCCTTACAGGAATTTTGAAGAAACAAAACATGAACAGTCTTTGATTTTAAAGAGAATGTATCGTAACGGCAGGATAAGTGAAAGGGAATATAAACAGGCCGGGGAAGAGCCCCTTCTTATTATACCCATGTCCGATACATTTCTTGCTCCTCATTTCTGTGATCTTATTCAAAAAGATATTTTTATGAGAAAAAGCTCCGGTATATCACAGGTGAGAACAGGTCTTGACCTTTATCTTCAGAAAGAGGTTGAGAAAATATTAAAAAATACCATAGCTTCTCTTAAAGACAGAGGTGTTACGAACGGTGCCGTTCTGATAGCTGATAATAAGACAGGGGATATTCTTGTTATGGCAGGGTCTGTTGATTTTTTTTCCCATGAAGGACAGGTAAATGCCTGCACGGCTCTTCGTCAACCGGGCTCGACTCTGAAACCATTCACCTATGGACTTGCCCTTGAACATGGCTTTAAAGCCTCCGATTTAATAGCAGATCTTCCGATGAATATACCTACAAAAAAAGGTATTTATGTTCCCCGTAACTATGATAACAGATTTCATGGCCCTGTAAGATTTCGTCAGGCTCTGGGATGTTCTTATAATATTCCAGCCATTGAGGTAGAACAGCAGGTGGGAGTGGAAGGACTTCTAGGAAAACTTCAGGAAGCAGGTTTCGATAGTCTTACAGAAGATCCGGATTATTACGGAGTGGCTCTTACCCTGGGTGACGGTGAAGTTACTCTTATGGAACTGGTAAGGGCTTACAGCGGACTTGCCAGAGGTGGCACAGTGATACCTCTGAATTTTATAAAGGAATTAAGAGACGATAAAGGCAATAAAATCTATTTTCCCTTTAAAAATACTGAGAGAAGAATATTTTCTCCAGAAACATCTTTTATACTTACAGAGATTATGTCAGATAATAAAGCCAGAGTTCCTGCCTTTGGCAGAGAAAATCCTCTTAATCTTCCTTTCCCCTGTGCATCCAAGACCGGAACGTCCAGGGGGTTTCGTGATAACTGGACAATAGGTTATACCCCTTCTTTTACTGTCGGCGTATGGGCCGGTAATTTTAACGCCGATCCTATGGAAGATGTTTCAGGTATAACAGGAACAGGGCCGATTTTCAGGGATATAATGTATTTATTGAATAAAGAATATCCTGACAGGGAAAGGAATTTTACGGTACCGGAACAGATAATTTCTTTATATATCTGTCCCTCTTCAGGAGACATACCGGGCCCATACTGTCCCGGTAGGGTAAAAGAATATTTCGTAAAAGGCACAGTGCCGGACAGAGTCTGTAAAGTCCATAGAATGATTAAAATAGACAGGAGAACAGACAGCCCTGCTTCCTCTGATTGTCCTCACGAATATATATTTAAAAAAATTTATGAAATATATCCTCCTCTCTATTATAACTGGATGAAAGAACAGGGAATCATGCCTCCTGAAAATATTTTAACTTTCCTTGAAAATCCTTCTGGTAACAGACCGGTCGTCCTATTTCCTTCGACAGGAGACATATTTAAAATAGACCCTGTACTCCGTAAAGAATTTCAGGTAATACATATGAAAGCAGTAGCTCCTGAAGGAACAGAAACTATTTCCTGGTATATGGACGGACAGCTGGCAGGTAAAACAAAAAATCCATTTGTTTTTAAATGGCATCTGCTTCAGGGAATACATACGGTACAGGTAAAATCAAAAGATAAAATCAGTGAAACGATAAAATTTTATGTTTATTAATACTCCCGTGACGCGTCACGCGTCACGCGTGACGGGAGGAAAACGTTTATTAAGAGAATTTTTTTATTCTCTGTATATTTTTGCAAATAAGTGGTAAAATTAGGTATATTAAACAGCTACTATCTGGGGGAATTTATTTGAAAAAACAACGAATTCTGGTTGCAGAAGATAATATTTTGAATCACAAGCTTATAGAATATCATTTAAAAAAATACGGTTATACCGCAGATTTTGTTTCGAATGGTTTCGAAGTTCTTTCTGCTATGAAACAAAATTCCTATGATCTTATACTTATGGATCTTCAAATGCCCGGAATGGATGGTTTTACAACGACCAGAAATATAAGGAATGAAGAAAAAAATGGGAAGCATATTCCAATAATAGCCCTCACTGCCCATGCAATCAGAGAAACCCGTGACAGATCCATAGAATATGGTATGGATGATTATATTACAAAACCTGTTGATCATAAAGCACTTATGGAATCTATAGACAGAATTCTTGGCAATAAAAAAGACGAGCCTTATGAACACATTTGAGGAAGGAAGAAAGATTTATAAAAAGAATTATTTATTATGTAAATTTATATGAAAATGATGAAGTTTGCACCTTCACTGGATGTTGATTTTCATATTTGGTTGTGACCGCTCCGGTCATGTCTGTTAGTAAGTGAGTTGTGAGTAGTGAAAAGTGAAAGGTGTGAAACTTCCCGTTACGCATCACGCATTACGCATTACGATTTTTATTAAGTTAGGATGATATGTATTTTATGGAAAATCAAAAATTTGAACAGTTAGTTGAGAATTATCTTAAATGGAAATATGCTTATGAACCGGGTTTTGCATCTTATTTAGGATTGTCTTCTTATGATTCGTTAACAGGCAGTTTTTCCCCGGAGAGCCGCCATGAGGCACTGACAAACCTTTATAATTTTAAGAGTCAGGCGCAGAATATTCTAACAGACGACTTGAATTCCGATAATAAAATAGACAAAATATTTCTTTTAAGGGACATAGAACTGTATCTGTTACGTATAGAACATATAAGACACTGGGAAAAAAACCCTCAAATATATCTGGATGAAGCTCTTGACGGCATAAATACCCTTATGCTTAAATCCTTCAGACCTTTAGAATATACGGCAGAAATGATATTAAAGAAACTGGAAAGTATTCCTCAACTTTTCAGAGAAGCAAAAGATAATCTGGTCAAATGTCCTCCTGTATTTCTCAGGGTTTCCTCTCAGACTGCTCTCTGCGGAATTGAATTTATGGATACGATAAACGGTATTTACGGAAAAATATCTCCCGCTTTCGAGGAAGATTTCAAAAAAGCTTCTATGAAAGCCAGAGAGGCTATAAGTGATTTTGCTTTTTTCCTGAAGACCATGGATCCGGGAGAAGAGCAGTCTTTTGCCACAGGAAAGGAGATTTTTTCACAGCTTGTCAGAACAGGTTATATGATAGATAAAGATCTGGATGAACTCCTTGAAACAGGAGAAAAATGTTTTGCCTCCATATCTGAGAAACTGACAGAGCTCGGTGCCAGGCTTGACCCTGACAGGAGCTGGTATGAGATTTACAGAGAATTAAAACAGGAAAATCCCGGACCATCAGGTGTTCTCAGTATGTATCTCGATTATATGAATGATGCCAGAGATTTTCTTATAAAGAATGATATAGTAACAGTTCCTTCCGATATAATTCTGGATGTAACAGAAACGCCTGCTTTTATAAGACCTCTTATACCAGTGGCCGCCTATCTGTCTCCCGGCCCCTATGATGAAGTACAGAAAGGACTTTTCTGGGTTACACCTCTTCCCGAAGGGCTTTCCGATGAAGAAATAATAAAGCTCACAGGTGAACATAATATTTATACCGCAAAGGTTACCGCTCCTCATGAAGCCTATCCGGGACATCATCTCCAGCTCTGTATGGCAAACAGACTGAAAAGCCCTCTTCGCAAAATAGTACACTCGAATATATTTGTAGAAGGGTGGGGTCTTTACTGTGAGGAAATGATGAAAGAAGTTGGCTATTTAAGCGGAACAAAACTGGAACTTTCCCAGCAGGTAGACCAGTTAATGAGGGCGGCAAGGGTGATTATTGACATAAGACTCCATACCCTGGGAATGACCATAGAAGAAGCAAAATCCTTTCTTCATGATGTTGTACTTGTTTCTGCAGGTACGGCAGAAGTGGAAGTAAACCGTTATACTATGACCCCTACCCAGCCTATGAGCTATATGCTCGGACAGCTGGAAATCTTAAAGCTCAGAGAAGATTTTAAGAAGTTAAAAGGTTCTTCTTTTACGTTGAAAGATTTTCATGACAGTATGTTACAGTGCGGTTCATCACCGGTTAAGATAATGAGGCATATTATACTGGGGGAAGAATTGGAAGGGTAATTAAAGAGTGAAAAGTGAAGAGTGAAAAGTAAGTAAAATTGCGTTTTTTTCACTTTTCACTCTTTACTCATCTTTCTTGCAAAAATCCTTTATTTGAGTTATTATTTAACATGAACGGCAGGTGAAGGTTATGATAATTGAAGAGAGAGTTGATAGACTTGAAGAACTGGCAGCGCAGACCCAGATGATGCTTCAGAGTTTATCCTATGAAGTGAGCAGAACTCAGATAGCAGTGAATAATCTCAGCCAGGAAATGAAAGATTTCAAAAATGAGATGAAAAGAGATACGAGAAATTTAAAAAGAGAGCTGGGAGAATTATCAAAAAAAATGGGCACTATGGTAGAAGACATGGTAGCACCGAATATCAGATTTATAGGAGAAAAATATTTTTCCTGTAAAAAATCTGACTGTGAGAGATTTACCGTGAGAGTTTATCAGAGACACCCTGAGGATAAATCCAGACTGGAAGAATTTGATGTCATAGCTGTTTATCCTGATAAAATCATATTAAATGAGACAAAATCTAAGCCAAGGACAGAACATCCACAGGAATTTCTTGAGAAAATCGGGAAATTCTTCGAATATTTCCCTGAATATAAAGATAAAAAAATCATACCTGTCTATGCTTCTTTAGATATTCCTGAACATATTCTTTTAGATTTAACTAAAAAGAAGATTTATGCCATGGGCTTGAAAGAAGATACTATGGATTTACTTAATAATGGGCAATTTACTGAATAAAGACTCCATTATAAGAAACAGATACAGAGTTCTCCGCTGCATCGGACAGGGAGGTATGGGAGCAGTCTATCTCGTAAGAGATCATAAAGAAAAGGGTGCCACCTGGGCGGCGAAAGAATTCTGGCACCTCCACCACGAAAGTTTTTTCTCAAAAGAAGCGTCTTTACTCATGGAAATGTCTCACCGGGGCCTTCCGAAAGTGATTGATTATTTCACGGAAAATGAGAAAAATTATCTCATAATGGAACGGATAGAAGGTCTCACCTTTGAAGAAATAGTTGAAAAACAGGGGCCTTTCTCTGCAAAAGAACTCCTGCCATGGGCAATTCAGTTATGTGAAGTCCTTACATATCTCCATACAAGAGAACCTCCCGTAATATTTCGAGATATGAAACCTTCAAATATTATGCTGAATATTGACGGAACCGTTCGTCTTATAGATTTCGGCATAGCCAGATTTTATGAGCCGCAGAAAATAAAAGATACAACACCCCTGGGAACTCCCGGCTATTCTCCTCCCGAACAGTACGGGCGTGGACAGACCTCTCCTGCTTCCGATATATATTCCCTGGGAGCGACTATGTATTTTTTACTTACAGGCAAAGATCCTGTGGATTTTAAGTTTAAATTCCCACCTCTGGAGACATTCAATCAAAAAATATCTCCTTCTTTCAACAATATAGTAATGCAGTGCCTTGAGTTAAACCCTTCTGACAGATTTCAATCTGCTGCTCACCTTGAGTCTGTCCTGAGAGAGTGGAAAGAAGAAAAACCTCGCTGGTATGAAGATTTCGTAGATTTACTTGTAAATTTATTCACTTCTGAAAAGGTGCCGGAACCTGTAAGGCAGATAGCCACGAAGGTTACGAGACCTTTGAAGAAATCGTGAGTCGTGAGTGGTGAGTCGTGAAGAGTGAAGAGTGAAACGTGAAGAGTGAAAAGTGAGTTGTAGGGGCGAACACAGTTCGCCCGGTACCGGTGAAATACGCATCACGCATCACGCATTACGCG
Source organism: Bacillota bacterium (assembly GCA_029555925.1). Next base: position 15,967 of record JAKPQU010000201.1, on the reverse strand, counting down.
TTACGCATCACGATTATAACGCATCACGATTTTATAAACAAAGCCTTTAAATATCTTCCTTCTTTAAATGTTACAGGATGGTCAATACCATGACCTGTTTCTTCTATTATGTTTATTGACTTATTACTTTTATTGATAGTACTTAAAACAGTATGTCTGAATTCTTCAGGTGATACATGAGCAGAGCAGGAACATGTTACAAGTATTCCACCCCTGCTTAAAAGGCTTAATCCGAGAGAATTTAATTGTTTATATGCTTTTATAGCATCGGAATTTTCTTCTTTTTTCTTTGCAAAAGAAGGTGGGTCCAGGATTACCATATCGAATTTTTTACCTTTATCTGTTAATCTCTTAAGTTCTTTGAAGGCATCTCCCTGAATGGTGTCGCGCTGTATATAAGCCAGTTCAGGATTCAGTGCAAAATTTCTTTCCATGCTTTCCAGGGCAGGTCCGCTTATATCCAGACTTGTAACATGTTTTGCCCCGCCTTTTGCTGCGTAAACAGAAAACCCTCCCGTATAACTGAATACATTTAATATGTTCCTATCTCTACTCAGTTCCTGAACCTTTTTTCTGTTATCCCTCTGATCCAGAAAAAAACCTGTTTTCTGTCCTTTCATAAGGTCTGCTTCAAATTTAAGATGATTTTCAGAAAAAACTACAGGCCCGGACAGGGGAGGGCCATAAAGAATCTGTCCGTCATAAAAGCCATGGAGATAATCTGTCTCTTTCGTACAGTGACGGTTAAGTCTCAGCAGGAGCCTTCTATGGGGAAATAAGCCATTCAGAGATGGGAGGATTTTATTAAAATGTACTATCCAGGCACATGTGTAGATTTTTATGACAAGCGTATCTTCATATCTATCCATTACAAACCCCGGGAAACCGTCATTTTCTCCGTTAATAAGACGATAGCCTGTTGTGCCTGTAGATGGAAGAAATTCCCTTGTGGAAAAAGCTTTCTTCAGTCTCTCTATAAAGAAATCTTCATTTATTGGTGCAGCCTTACCTTTCTGAAGGATTCTCAGTCTCAGAGGTGATAGAGGATCATAGAGGCCTGCCGCCAGAAATCTGTTTTTTCTGTTGAAAATAATACCAAGAGTCCCGGGAGGCCCGTCTCCTTTCTGGGATATAACGGATTTATCGAAAACCCATGGATGGCCAGACAGAATTACTTTTTCTATATTATGACTCACAATGAGTTTTATATTTTTTTCCTGAATTTTTCCTTCTTCACCCATCACTTTTCACTCTTCACGACTCACTCTTCACGACTCACTTTCTGCACTCGGGACAGCTTATAAGCGTAGTATTTCCTCCCATAGGAGTCTGAAGAGCACATTTGGGACAGAATGATTTCCCGCATTTCTCACAGTCCCTTTTATGAATTAATTCCCATAATATTTCTCCCTTGAGCTCCGGATATTGTTTTCTTATTATTTTTCCGCAGACGGAACAGGTAGGTAATACTTCTTTTTTAGGTTCTTTTTTCATTTTATTTATAACAGTTTCTCTTGCCTTTGTCTGCATATCGGTATAGGATTTGTTTACTTTATTAAAGAAACCTGTTATAGTCTGCATAAATCCAAGACCGAGTCTTTTCCCTATTTTATTACATGCATCTTTTGCAGCATTCCTTATGTCTTTGTCTATATCTTTCCTGCCAGAGAATTCTTTTATTACATCCAGTGACGTTTTATCTCCTGAGAGCATGAGTATATCGAGTAACATTTTTTGAACCTCGGCATCATTACTTTCATAAAGAGCCTGACCTGTTTCATAAAGGACATATTTACCTCTCTTTTTGAGTATTTCAGATGCAATATATCTGAGATCTTTTTCCTGTACCAGGATTGTAACCATAGCAGATGCAATCTCAGGCATATCCAGGCTGTCAACTGTTTCTGCCGCTTTTTTTCTCACATTATCTGACTCATCAAAGAGAGCACTTAATAAAGGATTGACTATTGCTTCACATGTAAAGAAACTCAATGAAATTATAACAGCCATTCTTACCTGTTCACTTCTGTCTTCCTGTAAAGTAACGATATGAGGAATAATTGTTTCATCTTTAAACCTGCCAAGTGTTTCTACTGCAGCAACTCTTACCGCTTCATCAGGATTTTGTAACAGAGGGATAATTCCTTCTATGGACTTTTTATTTCCTATTGTAGCCAGTACTTCAAGGGCAGCGAGAACTAAATTGGGATTATTGGCGCCGAGGATTTTCATAAGTGGCGTAACAGATGCTTCTCCCAGTCCGATAAGTTTTTCTACTGTTGCTGTTCTTACTTCTTCGTCATCTGTAGTTAGTTTTCTTATTAATTCATAGACTTTTTCTTCTCTTACCTTCTGAAGGCTTTTAGCTGTTTCTTCTATAAGCTCTTTAACAGAAGGATCCTTTTCTATTTTCAGGAGCTGAGTTAAATGGTCCAGTGCCCTGTCATCATTTAATGCTTCCAGTGCCCACAGGGTCATTTTTTTAACAGCAATATTATTGTCTGCCAGAAGATTACACAGAGGCAATACTGCCGAAGGGTCGCCTGTCTTGCCGAGAGATTTTATGATTTCACATCTTATTTTTTCATCCCTGTAATCGATTTTATTTAACAGAGCCGTAACAACTTTAGGAGATTTTTTTGTACCGAGTAATCTTATAGTTTCTATAAGTTTATCCGGATCATTTTCTTTGTTGAAGGAGTCTATAAATATGTCTGTTTCATCTTTTACTGCCGGCTCCCCATGAAGTTTTGAAGCCGGTTTTAAAACATTTATATACTTTTTATTACTCAGGCAGCTTTTACAGATGGCACTGTCTCCTTTTTTTTCACCAAGGCATTTTATACAGAAACGTTTATTACAGGATTCACATGTATATTCTGCATTAACACTTGCATGCCAGGCACAGAAAGTATAGCTTTTCCATCTTGCTTCCTCTTCTTCTTTCTTTCTATTTTCTACTTCTTCCCGTTTTTTTCTTTCTTCTTCGTGCTTCTTTGCTTCTATTGCTTCTTCTTCCATGCGCTTTTTAGTTTCTACTGATTGCATTAAATCTTTAAGTCTGTTCGGATCGATTCCTTTCGGGTTTTTCATATTAATATCTGATGCATTCTATAATCCTTAAGAATGTAACAGAACCCCCTTCCTTTATAAGTTTTTACACTTTCAATCTTTCTTCTCCTGATAAGTCTCGTTTTATTTCTTCAAGTGCTTTCTCTACCGCTGAAAGTCTTACTTCATCAAGATTATCCAGTGTTCCTGAAAAATCAAATATGATTGCTTTTATACACATATCTGCCTCCATGACTCTGTCTAATATTTTGCCGGATCTATTCCCAGTTGTTTTGTCCCGAATGGTTCAGGATAAAGTTCATAAAATGTTATCCTTCTCACTGTACCCCGGGTATTTGCAGCTATAATTTTCATTGTGCCGTCATCAAATTCTGCAATGGACTGGCGGCATATACAGCATGGGAAAGGAGGCATTTCATTTTCCGTTATTACTGACAGAGCAATAAAATGTCTTTCACCTGCCAGGACAGCGGCATTTATGGCATTTACCTCGGCATGGGTTGTAGGTGAATAGGCAGCATTTTCTATATTACATCCCATGTAATATTTTCCGCTTGAAGCAAGCAAAGACGCACCTACCTTGTAGCCTGAATAGGGACAGTAAGAATGTTCTCTTGCCTTTATAGCCAGTTTAATAAGTTTATCTTCCTGTTTTTTTGTAATCATATGCTTCATATTTTTATATGCAGTGAATGAAATCACTGCCATTCACTGCATATAACTCATTATTTTCCGAGGACAACAGACCATTTTAATGTTCCATCCGGCGTCAGTGCCAGAAGACCGCCGTTATCTGTACTTACATATATGGTTCCATCTTTTCCTATGGCTGGTTTCTTTGAGATATTGTCTTCAGGATTAAAATTCCATTGCTCTTTCCCATTTTTCATGGCATATAAGAAATCACCTGCACTTACATATACAGTTCCATCCGGTGCCAGTGCCGGCCCTGACAGGTTTCTGAAACCCTTTATTCTGTAGTTCCAGTTTAATGAACCGTCAGGGTTGAAAGCAAAAAGAGTACTTTCTGCACATATATATACTGTACCGTCAGAGCCTATGGAAGGTGAAACATTGGCAGGTAGATATAAAGTCTTTTTCCATAATTGATTGCCATGGTTATCAAAGCCATAGAAATTGCTTCCAGATGTACATACATAGATATTATCGTTTTTATCTGCAGCCGGTATATATAAAGATCCGTCTTCCTTATCAAGGAAATTGCTCCATTTAGTGGAACCATCAGGATTAATTGCCGTAATCTGTGTTCCTGCCGTTGCATAGATTGTTCCTGTTCCGGCAGCAACTACGTTGACTATCTGTCTTCTTGTAACAATTCTCCACTGTTCCTCCCCGTTTTTATTATAGGCCTTTACCTGATACTCTTCACCGGCATAAATACTTCCATCATCTCCTATGGCAGGAGGAACAAAAGAATCGAGTTTTTGATAGGACTTCTTAAGAGAACCATCAGGGTTTAAAGCATAAAGAGTATCATTGCCGGAATATACATATATGGTACCATCACTTAACATAAAAAGATCCGATGATAATTCTCCATCACTTTTAAAAGTCCATCTGCTTGTTCCGTCACTCTTCAGGGAATATAATAGACCGTCACTGCATCCTACATAAATATTGCCTTCACTGTCCAGAAGGGGGGCAGTTGTTTTTCTTTCATTTACATTGTCCTGGCTGTAACAGATGGTTGTAACCAGTAAAAATAACAGAATTAAGATACATGACTTTGTAATCATTAACACACCTCTTTTATTTAAAATTTATAATCTTTTAATTTCTATAATTATTTTATTAATCCTTTTGTTTGGTTGATTTCATAAGAATTTAAAATTACGGCAGTTCCACCTGTTATCCTGACATTTGTATCACAGATTGTTAAATTTTTGTAAATATTTTTCTTATCATATTATTTATTTCCTTGCAGTTTTTATGGTATAGTAATAATGGTTATTTTAAATATTATAAGATTTTTCATGTCTTTTAACAGCTTTTATCCTGAAAAAATCAATTAATAAAAGGGGTGTTTTTTATGTTTTCTAAACAAATATTTTCAGTTTTTATCTTTATCCTGATTCTATTATCTTTTTCTGTCACTTCTTATAGTAAAGTCACGTGGAATATTTACAGTAATGTCCGTTTTGGATACGACATAGAATATCCAGATATTCTTTTACCGCAGGAAGAATCACAGAATGGAGACGGGAGACAGTTTGTTTCATCTGATGAAAAATCAGTTTTGACTGTTTACGGTGCTTTCAATACCCTTGACGTATCTGTTGAGCATATGTACAGCTCGACTATCGATGAATATAAGAAAGAAGGAAAAAAGATTCTTTACAGGGTTATAGATAAAAACTGGTTTGTACTCTCCGGTTATGACGGAGATAAGGTCTTCTACAGGAAGACAATGAGACAGCATCAGTTAAAGGATGATATTGATATAGATATTACCTTTATTATGACCTATCCTAAATCACAGAAATCAACCTTCGATAAAATCACAGAGAAAATAGCCGGTTCTTTTTGCTTTAAATAATACTGTATGTTATAAAAGTAACAGTCTACTGGAGTAGACTGTTTGTAAGAAAAAGTGATTTATTATTTCAATTCTGGCATTACTCTATCTGAGGGATAGGTATTTTGATTGTTCCGTCACTGCCTCTAAGAAGAGAACCTGCCAGTTTTAAAGCCATTTCCGGGGTGACAGAAAACTGTTTCCCCGTCGCTATGGTATTTTGCTGTCTGTATTCTCTTTCATCCATAGTACGTTCAGGAACATCAAATACTATGTCTCCATTCTCGTAGGTTGCCTGGGCCACAACAACTCCGAAGAAGCTTATCGGGACATATACCTGTCCCTTCATCAGTATTGGTGTCTGAGTTGCTTTCAGCGTTGTAACTTTAAGTTTTTCCTGTTTCGGACTGTTTTTTACAAGAAGGTTATTTCCAACCTGAACTGCATACCAGTAATGATTTAAGGAATATTGAGTATCTCCCTGTTCGACTGTGTCTTCAATAGCAGCCAGTTGAAAGGAAGGGTCGTAAGAAACTGCCATATAAAAGGCATCTTCAAGTATGGACAGAGGGGCATAATATTGATTGGCCTTGTAGATTACGGGAACTGTTGTAACAAGTTCTTTGTTTACATATACATTTGCTTCCTGGGAAGCAGAATAGGAAGGAACCTGAACAAATAAAACGGCAATAAGCATAATACAAAAACTTACATAATAAAATTTCTTCATAATAATCCCCTTTCTATATTTAAAATATATCTTAAGGAAATTTATTCTTCATCCCCCCTTTTCTTTCCTGCATAATAAAATTTATTGCAAAAATTGTGCCGGGATTTCATGGATTTATAGTTAGTTTCATAACTATCCATAAATAATGACCTCGTAATGCGTAATGCGTGATGCGCAGGGATTAAACCCGTCACGCGTCACGCGTTACGCGTCACGACGACTTAAATTCTAATAAGTTATGAAATACACTATATATGATAATAGAATTACTGAGGTGAGCATAAATAAACTGCTCTCGTGACGCATCACGATATAAACTGTAAATATGATGTAGTTATATTTAGTTTCATAACTATCTATAAATAATGACCTCGTAATGTGTAAAGCGTAATGCGTGATGCGGCAGGGCTTAAACCTGTCACGCGTTACGCTTTACGCGTCACGACGACTTAAATTCTAATAAGTTATGAAATACACTATAAATATTTATGTAAGGGAAGGTATGTTAGAGGAAGAGAAGAAATAGAAGATATTTAGTATTTGGCTGGTCAAGCTGGTCAATTTTATTTTATGAAAGAAGGACTGGTTTATGAAGATTAAGTTTTATGGAACAAGAGGTTCCGTGGCTATATCCAATCCTGAAAGTGTCAAATATGGCGGTAATACAACCTGTTTAAGGATTGATTCTGAATGTTTACCGAAAGATCTCGTTCTTGCTATTGACGGTGGAACAGGATTTGTTCCTATGAGTTACGATATCCTTCGCCATGGCGGAACAAAAGAGGTTGTAATTATGTTTACCCATTACCACCATGATCATACTCAGGGTCTTTTTCTTTCGCCTATTCTTTTTATGAAGCGTGTAAATTTGAAATTATTTGGCCCTGTTGACGGAGGAACTGGCCCCAGAAAAATGCTGGAAGATCTTATGAGACCTCCTTATTTCCCAATACATTATAAAGAAGTAAGCAGTCATATAACCTGTAAAGATCTTGAATTTCCGAGAACCCTGGTAATAGTTTTTCATCATAAGGGATATAAGATTATTAATGTCGATGAATTTGAAAAACTTGTAGATACAACAGGTTTTATTCCTCTCGGTAAAGGAAAATATCCTCTCGAAGAATGCCTGGTTATTACCATGCATAAATCTCGCCACCCGGAACAGACTGTTTCATATAGATTTGAAGAAAAGCCTTCAGGTAAAACATTTGTTTTTTTAACGGATCATGAGAATGAAGACGGTATACCAACTGCCCTTAAAGAACATGTAGGTGGTGCGGATTTACTCGTTATGGATGCCCAGTACTCCAGGGAGAAATACGATAAAATGACTGCAGGTTATGGTCATGGTACGCCTGATTACTGTGTCCATGTTGCAGAAACCCTAATGGTAAAAAAACTGGGTCTTACCCATCATGATCCTGTTTCAACAGATAAACAGATTGATGCCATCCTTGATGAAGCAAAAAGGGCTGCTTCACAGGAAGGACTTGAAATATTTTCATGTGCCGATTACCTGGAGGTAGAAGTTTAGACTGAGTACCGTAACAGGTAAAATGGTATCCGTAATAAGCTTCTGCCTGGCGGGCTCTGGAGAAAAAAAATTAGTTTTTTATATAGAATTAAAAATTAAATAAGGGCTAATTTATTGTCTGTAAAACAACTTAAATAAGGCAAATTATTTTTCTTCTCCAGAGCCTGTCAGGCAGAAGCTGATAAATGGTTACTAATTTACCTGTAGCGGTACTGAGTCTGCTTGTAACAATATTATTTTTTTGCAGTAAAATGTATTGACAAAATACAAAATATATTATAATATTAATTTAGTACTTGAAGTATTTATTTATTATTTATGGATGAGATTTCCATTCATAGCGACTATAATGGAAAACAGGTAAAACCTGTCCGATTTTTCCTGGAAAGAGGTAAAAACTATGGAAAACGAGCTGGCTCTGAAGAAAGAAGGTATACAGGTTTGCTATAACGCGCCTCAGTCTTTTATCCTTGAAGCCTGTAATATTTTAAAAAGTTATTTTACTGTAAAGGCAGTGGATAATGTAAGTTTTACTTTAAACAGGGGAGAAATATTCGGACTTGTCGGGCCTAACGGCGCAGGAAAAACAACTCTGTTAAAAATTCTTGCCACTCTTTTAAATCCAGATGACGGCTCTGCCATGATAGACGGTATTCCTCTTTATGACAGAAGGTCTGTCAGAAAGATTATAGGTTATACTCCTGATGTACTGGGTGTTTATGACGAGCTTCTTGTCTGTGAATATCTGGAATTTTTTGTAAGAGCCTATGGGATGGAAAAAGAGCTTTACAGATATCTCATTGAAGAAACAATGGAAATAGTTGGTATTACAGAACTTGCCGATAAGCCGGTAGACGGGCTTTCCCGCGGTATGAAACAGAGACTTGCCCTGGCAAGGGCATTGCTTCACAGACCCAGATTGCTCCTGCTTGATGAACCGGCAAGCGGACTCGATCCGCTTGCCAGGCTTGAACTAAGGGAAATATTGAAATCCCTGAGAAGAAGAGGTGTAACAATACTTATTTCTTCACATGTGCTGAGTGATCTCAGTGATATTTGTGACCGTATAGGTATCATGCAGAAAGGGAAACTTGTCTGTGTGGATAAAACGGAGAATTTGCTCTCAAGGGATGAATTCATAAAGGTAAGATTGAGGGTAAATGACAGGGGAGAAGAGGCTATATCACTTTTGAAATCCATGGCTGAAGTATCCAATACCATGTGGGACGGCCCTGATATAGTATTTGAATTCAGAGAAGAAAGAGCCAGGCTGGCCGAACTGACCAGAAATCTGGTAATGTCGGAAATACCTGTTTTAACTGTAGTAATTGAAGATAAAACCCTTGAACATGCCTATCTTGATATTACATCAAAAAGGAGTGAACATAATGAATAATCATCCTCTATTTTTTATTTATTCCTGTGTAAGAAAAAGGATGGAGTATAATGAGCCTTTGAAATGGTTCTGTGTGGCAGTGCCGTTTATCGCTCTTTTATTTTTCAGAACTATATCTGACCTGTGTCCATGCACACTGTTTACCATAGCATGTTTTCTTCAGGTCTTGCTTGTTGTTACGATTCCCGGAAGATTTGCGACTACTGCCATAGCAGGAGAAAGAGAAAAGAAAACCCTTGACGGTCTCCGACTTACATCAATGGGGCCTACAGGTATTATTACAGGAAAAATCCTTCCTGACTTACTTGACGTGGCAAAGATTATCCTGGTAACTTCGCCATTTTTGCTTTTACTCGGATGGAGTTTTTCAGGAACAAATTTTTCGACTCCTTTTCTTGTAATATTTATTTCCATCTCTTCAGGTCTTACTATGATATGCGGACTTGTACTTCTTTCCGCTTATTCTTCCACTGTATCTTCAGCCATAGTAATGTCCTGGGTGTTAAGGTTTGTATGGCTTGCAATAACCCCTCTTTTAGACTCTCTTATAGCTGCCATACTGGCAAGACCTGTTACAGTTCCGTTTTTTTCAAATCTCAATCCTTTTGTTCCGATGTTCGTTCTTCTTATGCCAGGTGCTCTTAAACAGAGTCTCTGGAGATATGTTATTTGTATATATCCCTTTATAGTTCCTCTTTTCTGTATGTGTTCTGTCTATCTTTCAGCTGCATTACTTGAGAAAGATGAAAGAATTTCCCGGAATGGTAGGAATAAAAGTTTCGATTTCTTTACATCAGGAAGTGTTTCCGACAGGATTTCAGATGTTATCTTCATTTTTAAAAACCCCCTTTTCCTGAAAGAAATAGCTTCTTACAAAAAGGATCTGGCAGGATTTATCCCGGGAGTTTTAGTATTTGTAATTCTTCTTCTTGCTCCTTACTTTTATTGTGTGAGCAGCGGAGTTAAAGCCTTTAATTTTGGTATCAGACATAATCATACTATGGTAACATCTGTAGAAACACGTGTTAATGATATGACCGAATATGACAGTATTCCGAGTTTTCCTTCCGATAATACCGGCATAACTGTGAGAAATAACATTGGAGAAGTTTTTAACCTTCCCGGTCATAAAGAGAGCGGATGTCTTCGTGTAATCTTATATGAAGCTATTGCTCTTCCTTTACCATATCTTTCTGTAACTGCTGATACTCACAACGAAACATATAATAATCAAAGCAGTAATACGGTATTGCAGGCACATAATACATCAAATAATTGCTCCATACCATGGGGGACGGTTACAGGAAATAATCAAAACCTTCAAAACCCTGTGATGTCAGTCGATTATAATGTACTTGCAGAAGATCGTAATGTTCTTTTTGCAGGTTTTTATCTTGGTCTTTTTCTTCTAATTGTATATCTTGCATTTCGATCTTCTTCTTTTCTATGTGCCACTTACAATACTGAAAAAAATAAATTTACCTGGGATTTACTTATGCTTACACAGCTCAAACCTTCTGATATTATAATCGGGAAACTTATGGGTGCCCTTTTTATACCATTACTGCAGATGACCACAGGCTTCCTTGCTTTATATTTCTGGATCTATAAAGGAATAATTACCTATTCCGGAGCCTGCGGCTTTTATGTTTTTTGCGTTTCTATAGTAATCTGTGCCGGTCTTTTAGGCCAGTATAATTCCATAACCTCTTCTTCCGCACATGTATCACAGGGAAAAACAATAGGAAGGATTGCTGTTTTATTACTGGTATTGCCTGTGTTTTATTATATTCTTATTATAGTAGAGCGATTCTTTTTCTTTCATTTAAAAGGGCCTGTAATGGGGTTTGCCTATGCGCCTTTTTTAACCCTTTCCACGGCAGCTCCTGCTTCAAATCCTGTTACTTTGAACCCTGTTAATTTTATTCTTATCCTGTTACTTTTATTATTTGTGGCTTTTAAACTCTGGAGCAGTATTAAAAATAAGTTACAGGAAGAACTTAACCTGTAAAACAGTGAAAAGTGAATAGTGAAAAGTAAGTAAAATCCCGTTTTTTTCACTTTTCACTTTTCACTTTTCACTCTCACTCATTTGCTCTTACCGGTAGAATTATGTTATAATATTCTTACTGAAAATACATGTTCGGGAGGTACTGAATGATTAAATATCATATAAATCCTGATTTTCATGCCTCTGTTATGCTTGCCGGATGGCCTGGCATGGGAGCAGTGGCCACACAGTCAGTTGATTATATAAGAAGACAGCTTAATTTTGAACTGTTTGCCGAAATAGAAATAGATGATTTAACACTGGTAAATTCAGTTGTCGTGGTACAGGGTATAGGCTCCTTCCCGAAATTACCAAAGGTCTATTTTTTTTATTCAAAAGACTATGATTTCATTATCTGTGAAGCAGAAGATCAATTTTCAGGACAGGTTGCTTTAAAGGTTATGGAAGATTTATTTGTACTTACAGATATTATTGGTGTAAATACTATTTATACCGGTGCAGCTTTTGTCCGTCATATGCATTACAGGGAAGAATCAAAGATTTATGTGGTGGCAAACAGAACAGGTCTCAGGGACAGGCTTTTAGAATATGATATTAATATATTGACACAGGGGCAGGTGGCAGGGCTTAATGGCACGATTCTCGGATTTTCGTCTTTGAAAGATATAGATGGGGCATGCTTTCTTGCTACCATACCTATTTATTCAATAAATTTCCCTAACCCGAAAGCTTCTATGGCTATTACTAAAATATGGCAGAAACTTCTCGGTTTTAAGCTTGATTTTGTAGAATATGAGTATGCCGTGAAAAAATCCGAGGAAACCTTTGCAGTGCTTGAAGAACATCTAAAGAAGATGACCATGGCAGAAGGAGAACATGGGGATATCCATGAAGATGAACTTAAATCTCATGAAGATGAGTTTAAAACAACAGAAGATGAGCTTAAGATAACAGAAGATGAACATGTTATCCCTCATTCTGTAATTCAGGATATTGAGGATTTATTTAAGAAAGCGCAATCAGACAGGACTCTTGCCCATAAATTGAAAGAAGAACTTGATAGATGGAATTTATTCAATGAGTATGAAGATCGTTTTCTGGATTTATTCAGAAACAGTCAGAGCTGATTTTTGACGATAGTGTTTTTTTATAACAACCATGGCCGGATAATCACAACGAAGAGTGAGAAGGTTTTCCTCTCTTCACAACCATGGCCGAATAATCACAACGAAGAGTGAGAAGGTTTTCCTCTCTTCACCCTTCACTCTTCACCCTTCGCAATTCTCATAATTTTTTCACTTCTTTTCTATATTTAAATGATAAAAAGCCCGTCCGAAATAATCGTCATAAAAAGAAGCTATTTTTTTCTTTGTATATCCCAGGCCTGCCAGTTTTTTTTCGGTAAATTTTTCCTGCAAATCTTTACTACCTGCAAGAATACTGGAAGAAATGCGGTAGTGAATTTCAGCTTTTTCAGGATGAAATAATTTTAGCAGAGGCCACATAACCTCTGCCAGTGCTTCCCTGTTAAATTCCCACATACTGGGATGGATATAGGCACAGAGCTGTACGAAATTTTTTGTCTGTCCTATTTGATTAGGAGTGACATGTAATGCAATATACCCTGTTCCTCCTGTTAACCATACACCTGTATATCCTGAAGGATGGAAATCATGATCGAAAGCGAAGGCTGTATCAGTCGTTAGAATGACATCATCAAAACAATCTTCTAACTGGTAAAGAGCCATTTCTTCCCTGATTTTGCTGTTACAAAGGGATGAGACAAAATCGGAATTACAGTTGTAAAAGGCACATCCAAGATATTCTTCCTGCTGTGAATTGACCCTGAGTTTTAACTTTCTATCTATCCTGCCGAGTTTCAATTCATAGCTTGAATATCTTTTACATACATCATATCTTAAATTCTCTATCAGGGCAGATATGTCTTTTCTATAAAGATTGGCAATAAACATTTTGCCACTCGGTATGTTTATTGCCGTATTGCAGTCAATAACATACCTGGAAAAACAATCTACAGGTTCAGAGAAACAGTTTTTTACAAGTGATGTTTTGTTGTCAATCTTGAAGCCTTTTAATACAGGTGTGGGAGCGTAATACACAAAGGATACAAGTTCGGGATAATCACAGCAATCCAGAAAAGTTCCGAATACTTTCGGACTTAAAGAATCTCCGCATGTATTGACTTCTATACATACTGATTCAAAGGAGCTTTTCCCTATAACCTGTTTTTCCCAGAAATAACTTGCATGGGATTCCTCAATTGCAAGTGATTGTTCAACCTGACTTATTTCTAGGTTTCGTTCCGGTATATATCTGTTCATTACACTGACCCTGGGATGCATATTGGGTTTACCTATAAGGTTTGCTCCCGATGCTTTGACTACATCCCATATTTCTTCATCACTCAGTGTTACGAGGGCAATACCGTCACTGTTATAGGCATGTATAATAGTTGCGGTAGGTGCCGGTTCGAAGCTTTCAGGGCCGGTAAAAGTCACTATATTTCTTCCTTTCTTTATTTACTCTTCACTTCTCATTCTTCACTCTTTTGTTTTTCACTTTTTTCACTTTTTACTCTCTTTATAGAGTGGATCAACTCTTTCTATATAAAATTCATCAAATATGTTTCCGTCATCTCTTATAACGGAAAAAGCTGCATTCCACAGACCGTTACCTTTATCGGTAATTACTACCCTGAGAAAACTGCATCTATCGTTATTGCCTTGCCAGTCGTAGAAATAGGTCGTGAAATAGGGAGGACTGCCGTCATCTTTTATAGACATCCACTGCTCCCATCCTTCCCGGGCATATCTGGAAGCTTCCCCGGAATTTCCTATGACAAGATAGTTCAGATTGTTCGGATCCTGTTTATCCATTTTTTCTTCATATCCCTGAGGGCCTGTAAGGCAGTGTTCCACAAGATGATCATGTGATGAAAGAACACAATCCACGCCGTATTTATGAAAGATACAATCCAGTGCTCTCAGATGCCATCCGCTCTGAACCTGTTTCGGATCACCGTGTGTACCACGGCAGTATGGAGACGGATGCATAACTATAAAGGTAAAAGCAGAATTCTTCTGAGCTTTTTTTAATTCTTCAAGCATCCATAAATACTGTTCGCTCTCCGGTTCCCAGTCAGGTGTTTCTCCGGCAGGCAGGTATTTATTATTTTTATAGAACAATGCACCTGTACTGTTAGTATCCAGAACTATAAAGGTTGCAACACCGTAGTTAAATGAATAATATCTTTCTTCCCAGTCAGGGTTTTTACTCATATTGGGAGGATTATCCACATAGGCTTTAAATCTTGCCATACTTGTTTTGAGATTTCCCGTCCTGTCGGTTTTTTCACCGTTATAAATTTCATGATTTCCTACTACAAGATAAAGAGGTATTGTACTGGCAAAATTTATTCCTCCGTTCTTTTCATCCGATGTCGTTACTATCTGTCGCCAGTATCGATCCCAGTGCAGTTGTTCACCGGTACAGACTTCATCACCTGCTATAAGAGCCAGGTTTATATGTTCTTTCATAGCCATGTCACATATATGTCTGTGTCTTGCTATAATTTTATCGTTATCGGTTCTTCCGTCTCCTATCATGGCAAAGGTGAAAGGGGTATTTCTATTAACAGCAGTATGAAATATATATTCTTTACTTATCTTTGAGCCAGAACATACCCTGTAATTATATGAACAGTCAGGCTCAAGGTCTGTCAGAACTACCCTGTGAAGATATTTACCTGTTGATTCTATGAAATCATTGGAGGCATCTGAAGAATATTTAAATTCTTTACCGTATTCTACCCTGTTTATTTCTTCACTTTCATCAGTCCACCACTGAACTGTAATAGACGTCTGTGTTACATTTTGAAGATATGGTTCTATATAAAAATTATTACTGCCATATGAAATATATAAAAGAGAGAATAAAAAAAATAAGACAAAAAAATTAATCTTTGCCATGAAACCACCTTCCTTATAGATTAGATTATTAATTTGTTATATTACTGAATTGAGCATTAATATTTATATATAGAACCTCTTTTTCCCTTTACCTTTAAATATTAATTATTCCTGCTCCCATCGGTAAAATAGACGGCATTCCAGCTAAATTTATCTTTTTTTATTAAAAAGATGGGAATATTTAATAGAGCTCCAGCAACTTTTACAGTAACATTCTCTTGGTTTTTTTTCGCCCAGACAATCTCTGCAGAACGTTTTCTGGCATTTTGTACATGTATATTCTGCTATTCTTTTATCATGCCAGTTGCAGAATTTTCTTACTGTTTCTGTCTTTACTTCTCCCCCCGGTTCTTTTGCTTTTTTTTCTTCTTCCTGTAACTGTTTTACCTGAGTACTTTTTATCATTAATTTAATTCGCTCAGGATCTACTTCAGGTAATTTTCTTGTTTTATATGAGCTTCCTTTTTCCTCTTTCTTCTTAGGTTTTACTGTTTCCTCTTCCTTCTCGGTAACCACTGTTTCTTCTTCTTTTTTACGCTTTACTGTCATTGAATGTCTTATATAACATCTGCTACACTGTATCTTTTCATTTTCTATTTTCTTGCATTCTTCACACAGAGGCGTATTGCAGATACTGCATTTAATTGATGTTTCAAGTTTATGTACAGAACATTCCAAATAGGACCCTCCCTTTTT
>JAKPQU010000174.1 GCA_029555925.1 Bacillota bacterium | reverse complement strand
GAACCTGATTCTCCTACTATTCCGAGATTTTCTCCTTTTCTCAGGGAAAAACTCAGATCGTTTACTGCATGAACTGTTCCTTCGTCTGTTTTAAACCGAATATTTAGATGTTTGACTTCCAATAATCTGTCTGTTGAATTATTTTCTTCGAACTCATCCAAGATGGCATACATAGACATGGTCATTTCCTGCATCTCTTAAAGGAGGTGCTTCTGAAGAACATTTTGGTAATACCTGAGGACATCTGGGATGGAAAGGGCATCCCGGCGGAGGATGTAAAGGACTTGGTACATCTCCCTGAAGTATAATTCTTTTACTCTTCTGTTTCGGGTCAGGTACAGGGTTCGCAGAAAGAAGGGCTTTTGTATAGGGATGAAGGGGGGTCTTAAATAATTCGGCAGAGGTAGCAGTTTCTACCATTTTCCCAAGATACATAACCATGATACGGTTTGAAATATGTTTTACCACCGAAAGGCCATGGGCTATGAAAAGGTAGGACAGATTGAGCTGTTCCCTGAGATCTATGAGCAGATTTATTACCTGTGCCTGAACGGAAACATCAAGAGCCGACACCGGTTCATCACATACTATAAAAGAAGGGTTAAGGGCAATAGCTCTTGCAATACCAATCCTCTGACGCTGGCCTCCTGAAAATTCATGGGGATAACGGTTTATATATTTCGGAGAAAGTCCAACTTTTTCAAGCAGTTCTGCCACTCTGTCTTCTTTTTCTTTACCCTTTGCCATACCGTGTACCGTAAGGGCTTCTCCCACTATATCCATTACAGTTTTTCTCGGATTTAACGATGAGTAGGGATCCTGAAAGATTATCTGCATATTTTTACGGAATGTACGCAGATCTTCTCCTTTTAGTTTCATAACATCCCAGCCTTTAAAGGTTATCTCTCCTTCTGTTGGCTCGATAAGACGTAATACTGCTCTTCCTACGGTTGTTTTCCCGCATCCGCTTTCTCCAACTACTCCCAGTGTTTCACCTTCATTCAGATAGAAAGACACATCGTCAACTGCTTTTACATGTGCTACGACCCTGGAAAAAAGCCCTGCCGTTACAGGAAAATATTTTTTCAGCTTCTTTACTTCAAGAATCATATTATTATTTTTCTGTTCATTTATTTTTACAGTCGTTTTTGAATCCATAATAACCTCTTTGTCAGGTGATCAGTGATCTGTGATCAGTGATCAGTTTAATATTTTATCATTTCATTATTACCACTGTGAAATTTTAAACAACAGCCATGACCGGCCGGTCACAACGAAGAATGAGAATTTATCTTCCCTTCACTATTCACCCTTCTCATATAAATTATTTTTCATTTAGCCAGCATGCCGAGAAATGTTCTTTCCCCACTTCGAAATAAGGAGGTTCTTTTTCCTTACAGATATTCATTACATGATTGCATCTGGTATTGAACTTGCAGCCTACAGGGAAATCCAGAGGATTTGGAACCATGCCGCGAATTGGCTCTAATTGTTTCTGTTCAACATGAATTTTAGGAAGGGAATTAAAAAGTCCTATTGTATAGGGATGCTTCGGATGTTCGAATAATTCGTTTACTTCGGCTGTTTCCACACATTTACTTGCATACATAACAACCACTCTGTGAGCCATTTCAGCTATTACTCCCAGATCATGTGTTATAAGAAGAATAGACATGCCGTATTCAGCCTGAAGACTTCTCAGAAGATCCAGTATCTGCGCCTGTATTGTTACATCCAGAGCAGTTGTCGGTTCATCTGCTATGAGCAGTTCAGGATTACATGACAGAGCCATGGCAATCATAACTCTCTGTTTCATGCCTCCTGACATCTGATGGGGGTAATCGTTTACCCTGACTTCAGGAGAAGGAATACCTACTTTTTCCAGCATTTCAATGGTTCGTGTCCTTGCCTGGGCATAATCCAGTTTAAGGTGAAGGGCTATGGCTTCCTGTATCTGATCACCTACCGTATAGACAGGGTTCAGGCTTGTCATAGGTTCCTGAAAAATAACGGAAATTTCGTTGCCTCTGATTTTCCTCATGTCTGCTTCCGGGATTTTTGTGAGATCTTTACCTTTAAAGATAATCTCGCCTGATGCAATTTTTCCGGGAGGTTGAGGAATGAGCCTCATAATAGACATGGCTGTTACAGATTTTCCGCATCCGCTCTCGCCTACAATACCAAGTGTTTCACCTTTATAAATATCATAGGAAACATCGTTTACCGATTTGACAACACCTGCATCCGTATAAAAATAGGTATGCAGGTTCTTTAATTCTATAAGTTTTTCTCTATTCTGTAACAGATCAGTCAATTATATTTCAACTCCTGATATAAAATTACTGTCTTAATTTAGGATCAAGGGCATCTCTCAGGGCTTCTCCTACGAGATTAAATATGAAAACTACAAAGAATATGGCAATCCCCGGCGAGAATATGAGCCATAGCTTGCCTTCCACTCTTCCTACATTCAGGATTTCGCCCCAGCTGGGTGCCGATGGATCTCCGAGACCGAGAAAAGACAGGCTTGACTCTGTGAGAATTGCCGCTGCTATACCAAATGTAGCAGATACAAGAACAGGGGCCATAGCATTGGGAAGAATATGGTTGAACATAATATTTCTCTTTTTTATGCCGAGTGCTATTGCAGCCTGGACATAATCCATATTTTTAAGTTTCAGAAATTCGGCCCTTACAAGTCTTGCCACACCTGTCCAGCTTGTTACACCTATAACAAACATTATATGAAAAATAGATCTTTTCTCAATAAAAGATACAACAGTCAGAATAAGGAAGAATGACGGAAAACAGATCATTACTTCTATGAAACGGGAAATCCAGAGATCTACCTTTCCTCCGAAATAACCTGCCATGGAACCGAAAATAATACCTATAGTCACATAAATAGATACTGCCACAACTCCTATGGTCATAGAAATTCTTGTTCCATAAACCATTCTTACGAAAACATCCCGGCCTTCCTTATCTGTGCCCAGCCAGTGTCTTGCACCAGGTGCCTGAGGATGCTGTTCTGTCTGATTGCCTTCACGGTACGAATATCTTAAAAGAGGAAACAGGTAGGAAGCTGTGCCCCCTGTAGCTTTGATTTCCTCTATTTTGGTTTTATAATCTGTAATAGGACGGGTATAGGGGAAGAACATTAATATAATAAATATACCTGCCTGGGCCAGTATAAAACCTTTAAAGAGAGTACCCCTGATATGTTTGAAATTCTTTTTCGTTACATAAGAAGCTGCTAAATAAATAATCAGGAAGAAAGGGCTTAATACCATAAGAAGATTGAAAAATACATCGACACCGCTTTCAAAATAATTACTGTTAAATAGTGCTCCCAGGAAGGGGTAATCAGTATGTCCGTTACATGAGAAATAGAAAGGCTGATTCATTGAAATAAGAGGACTGTATACTGCAATAAGAAGAAATAAAAATATACACCACAGACCGACAATGGCTATCTTATTTTTCCTTAACTGTCCCCATACTACTTCCCAGTAGCTTACTTTTTCATATTCAGGTTTTGCCTTTTCAGGAATTTTTTCGGCTTCTGCCTCTATGTTGTTCTGTTCAGGTTTTGCCTGTTTCTTATTCTTGCTTATCTTAAATCAACCACTTTCTGTTTCACGCGTTACGCGTCACGCGTTACACGTCACGATTTTATTTAAATGAAATTCTCGGATCTACCAGAGAATAGGTAATATCTGAAATCAATAATCCTACAAGTAAAAGAGTTGCAGATATGAGCTGCACTCCCATTATAGTATTATAATCTCTGTTGAAAATAGCATTTATTGTAAGGGTTCCCATGCCGGGGATACCGAATATATATTCTATAATAACAGAACCGCTTATGACTACAGGAAGAAGTGTGCCCAGTAGTGTAACTATAGGGATCATTCCGTTTCTTACTGCATGTTTGCCTATAACGACAAACTCCGAAAGACCTTTGGCTCTTGCTGTTCTGATATAATCCGATCTGATTACCTCAAGAAGACCTGCTCTTGCATAGCGGGATAATGATGCAAAAGAAGCATAGGTCATACACACTATTGGTAATATAAGATGCCATATAACATCTTTTATCTGCTCCAGTGTTGTCATGCCGGCAGCTTCACGGCTTATGAAACCTCCTGTAGGAAAGAGTTGTATATAGCCTCCACCCTGGGAAAAATACGTAAGCAACATTGTAGCAACAAAGAAACTTGGCAGGGAGTAGAGTAAAAACAATACTACACTTATTGTTCTGTCATAAACAGTATTCTGTTTTACTGCGGCAAATATTCCAAGAGGTATGGAGATTATATAGGCTATAAATACTGCAGACACCGAAAGACTCAGAGAATATTTCAATTTACTCAGTATGGTTTTTATAACTGGCTGTTTGTCTACATGAGATACGCCGAAATCGAGATGGAGCAAATTCCACCAGTATTTTGCAAATCTTGTATCGAAGAAAAATATATAAACTTTCTGTGTAAAAGAATATTCATAACGGCTTTTTCTTTTCTCATACCATTCTTTCCATTTGTTCACAATTTCTTTATCTTCTTCTGCTGTGCTGCCTGGCTTACATACAAGGCCAGTGAGCATTAAATTTTCCTCGTCGATTTCCCTGTTTAAAGCTTTCGTTTTTTCATCAATTTCAGTGGCATAAGGATTAATAATCCTTCTCTGCGCATTTTGAGATAGATAGGTTACGGCAAGTTTTCTTATATTTGTGTTCTGTGTTTCTTCCGCTATTTTAAGTAAATGGGGAACAGCATACTGTCCGTAATCTTCAACTGTGTCCTGTGCCTTGATAATATATTTTGAAGGAGTTTTTTTATCTTCATTTAAAATCTGTGTTAAATATGTCTCTATTTCTGATGTATTCAGTGCAAACCTTGCATTGAAGATTATAGGTTTGTCAAGATTGAACTGCTGCTTAAATATTAAATAGGCCTGTCTTTTAGCTCCTCCTCCTTCTCCCGACTCTCCTTCTGCACTCAATAATTCACCTCCAGGTTTACCGGGAGCAAGATTGAGTATAACAAATATAATAAGAGATATGGAAAAAAAAGTGGGTATCATTAAGAGAATTCTCTTGATAATGTAAGTTTGCAATTACTTTCCTCCTGCTTCACTTTCCATTGTTTTATCCACATACCATGGAAGAGAACTTGCATGTGGTCTGAGTTTCTGAAACATTACCCTTTTTACATAATCCTGCCAGGTATAAACTGCCATCTGGGAACAGAAAAATGTATAAGGTGCTTCTTCATGGATAATCTTATGAATTTTATGATATATCTCTATTCTCCTGTTCATATCAAAGGTGGCTCTCAGCTCTTCTATGAGTTTATCCGCATCTTTATTTCGAAAGCCTATTCTGTTTGAACTCTTTGGTATATCTGCCTGGGAAGAATGCCATATCTGATATGGATCCTGTTCCCACGGTAGAGTCCAGCTACCTGTATAGGCATCAAATTCTTTATCTTCCATCTTTTTCTGCATTACTGCCCAGTCAAGGGTCTGTATGTTCATTTTAATACCTATCTTCAGGAGATCTTCTTTATAAATATTGCAGGCAGCTTTCCATTCGGGACTTCTTCCGAAACTCAGGAGAGAAAATTCAAATTCTTTAGTTTCACCTTTTATATTCTTTTCAAGGATACCGTCATTGTCGGTATCCTTCCATCCGGCTTCTGTAAGAAGTTTTTTTGCCTTATCCAGACTGAATTCATAGGCAGGCACTGTCTTATCATAGGAAGGACTTTTTACGAAAAAAGGCCCTGTAGTCAGTTCACCGAGACCGAGGAAAACATTGGCAAGGATGTCTTTACTGTTAAAAGCATAACTCATGGCCTGTCTTACCTTTTTATCGGAGAAAAGGTAATTATCTTCATTCCAGCCTATATAAGAATAGGATGAAGCAAGATATTTCTCATGATGAATCTGGCCATTTTTGAAAGGAGAGTCTGCTTTACCGTTGAGAATTTCTTCCCTGTACTGGGTGGAATTTAAACCGACAAAATCCAGTTCTTTACTTTTCATTTTAAGTACATTCTGAACCGTATCTCCGTATATAAGCCATTCTATATTTTTAATGGCAGGTTTCTCGGCAAAGTAATCTTCATTTCTGCTGAGTTTTATAGAAACACCTGGCTCATAGGAAACAAATTCATAGGGGCCGCATCCGATAAATTTCATATTATACCAGTGTTCATTGAATTTCAATCCGAGATTTTCTTTCGGGTATGGTTTGCCGTCTTCATCATATCCATAGATAAACTCCGGTATTGGAGTGAAACCGAGTGTGAAGTTTAAAGAATTATAGGTTTTTTTCTTCCATCTGAATACTATCGTATAATCATCAATAACTCTGCAATATTCAAGGTCCTGGTAATAATTACGTTTCGCCGCACACTCTACCTGGGGGTTAAGTATCATATCTATTGTAAACTTTACATCCTTTGCTGTAACATAATGATCACCTTTAAGCCAGTCATATCTGGAGTTTGACCAGTTAACAGCAGGTTTATGCCATTTTACGCCTTTTTTTAAATATATCGTATATTCTTTATAATCGTCTGTTATTTCTATTCTTTCTGCCAGGGCAGGTTTCCATATAAGGGGGTTACCTCTGTGGTTCTCTGCAAAAGATAGTTCACAGTAGTTTTTTACACATTCTGTAAGGCTACCGTCATTTACCGTAAGAGGATTAAAGCCTTTCGGATCTGTACCGTAATATCTTACAATAGAACCATCTGTTTTTGCTTCAGGCGGAGTAAGAACAAAATCTGTTTCTTCTTCAAGGTAATTTTTGACTTCCGGATGGAGCCATTTACGTGTTTCTTTCTTTTGCTCAGTTCCGGATTTTGAGCCGTCAGAAGATTTGACCGTAATGCCTGCCTGAATGGATTTATTAAGATTTTCGATTGCCAGGCGTAATTCTTTGTTTGTATCGAGTATGGCTTCAATTTTACTGGATTGTTCTATAAGGCGTTTTTCCATATTATTAATCTGAAGGATATTGACACCGAAGATCAGTACAAAGAAAAAGAGAAGTGAAACTTTTATGACTTCTAAAGTAAGATTGGTTTTATTCATAATGCCCCCCATAAAATTTTAATTAAGTTGAAAATATTCTTTACAAAAGTGTTTTTTCCTGCTACACTATCTTTTTTTCTTATTTCTTTTTGTTTTTTTTCTGTTTCTCCGGGAGCTATTTTCCCCCGATAGAATTTTTAATCTCTCTTTTACTGTCCCATTCTCCGGCTGAACCTTCAGGGCTTTTTTGTAAAACAGCTTTGCTCCTTCATACCTCTCAAATTTTTCACATACTTCTCCAAGTTTAATAAGTGCTTCTATGTCGTCAGGTTTTTCTTCGATTATTTTCATATAAATTTGAAGACCTTCTTCCAGTTCTCCAAGGTTAAGATAAATATCTCCCAGGTTTTTCCTGGCAGTCAGATTTGCCGGATCATGTACGACAGATTCTTTAAGGTAGTATAAAGCTTTTTCTTTATTTCCTTCATTCAAATAGAGGACGCCGAGATCATTGCAGGCCATACCATGGCCGGGATTGGCTTTAAGGAAACCTTCAAGACAGACAATAGCTTCCGAATATTTCCCATCTTTTACAAGTCTCATAGCCTGTTCATAGGTATATTCGGAAGACTTATCTCTGCTCCTTTCACCGGCGATTAAAAGACCTCCCGTAATGGTTTTTTTTTCAGGTTTCGGAGGAATGGATTTTATAATATTATCAAGTTCCTTCAATAAATCAGATATTCTGTCATTATTCTTATCCATATGTTACATTCCTTTCTCTTATTACTGCTACAGGTAAATTAGTAACCATTTATCAGCTTCTGCCTGACAGGCTCTTACGAAGAAAAATAATTTGCCTTATTTAATTTGTTTTACAGACAATAAATTAGCCCTTATTTAATTTTTAATCCTATATAAAAAACTAATTTTTCTTCTCCAGA
>JAKPQU010000162.1 GCA_029555925.1 Bacillota bacterium | reverse complement strand
ATTATGAAAAAAATATTTTTATTTACATTATTACTCTTATTTTCAATTATAACTTTTGCCGAAGCAAAGATTAATCTAAAGGAATATCCTGCCAATAGAGGAGAGTATTACAGAATTTCCAGGAAAGAAAGGTATAGTTTGCTGGACAGCGGCAAACTATTTACATGGAAAAAAGATGACCGGGGTAAAGGAACATATATTCCTTTAAAAGACATAAAAAACAGTGATGGTAAGGCTATTGATATAAAAAAATATTTTGACCTTTACGAGCTTGACCTGGATGGTGACGGAATAAAAGAAGTATGTGTTATTCCCGGCAATATGCCCGTTTATGAAGACGATGAAAAAACGTCAGATGAGTGGTTCAGTGAATCTTATTATTACAGAGCCACTGTTTTAAAAAAATCAGGTAATGGATACAGGCCCTTTTATGTTGCCACTATAGAAGGAGATTATGCTTCTGTTCTTGATATAAGGGATCTGAACGGTGATGGTATTACTGATTTACTTTTAAGTTCCGGTGCAGGAGCAAGCAACTATAATGACATAGTTGAAATTTGTTATTTTGATAAAAACGGTAAAACTGTCAAATCGCAGGTCTTTTTACAGTGGGTATTACTTTATGATTTTAACAGTGATAGTATTTATGAACTGGTAGTATCATTTCCGGAGGGTTGTAATTCTGCTCATGCCTACTGGGCCAGCTGGCAGGATATATGGGAATGGAATGGAAAAAAGTATGTCCTGGCAAGTGAAAAATATCCTGAATATTATGATCTTGTTTATATACCACAGAAGATAGGGTCTATGATTGACTTCGGAGACATGGCTTCTGCCGTAACAGACAGAGTTCCTCTTATAAAGAAGGCCTGGAAGATTATTATAAAGGCCGGCCTTTATGAAATAATAGATGCCAGAACTGCGGGAATTGAAAATAAAAAAGGTCTTGATGCCCTGAATAAAGGTGACAGGGAAGAGGCTCTGAAACATTTCAAAAAAGCTGTAACCCTGTCTCCACAGGAGCCTGAATTTATGAACAATCTGGGTTTTACTTATGAAGATTCCCGTAAATATGAGAAGGCTGTTGACTGTTATCTGAATACCCTGGCAAGAGATCCTGCAAGAGCTGTTGCCTGGTATAATATGGCCTGTTCTAAAGCTGTAATTGGAAAAAAAGACCAGGCTGTAATGTGTTTTTATAATTATATGAGATTTGCAACTCCTTCTGCTAAGGCCGAAGAGGCTGTGAAATACCTTGCAAAAAACGCCAGGTCCGATAAGGTCAGGGCAGCGGCGAAAGAAGCGTTGAAGAATTATCGGAAGGGTGAGCAGTGAAAAGTGAAGGGTGAAGGGTGAAAAGGATGCTTACCCGTCACGCGTTACGATTATAAGGCATCACGCATCACGCATCACGACTCAATGCCTGCCTGCAAATCTTCTTGTAGATCTTGTAAGTCCTTTGAAGATATTATCAATTAAAGATATGAGTCTTGCTTTTTCCTTTGGAATTATATGTTTTGCTTTTCTTAAAGATTTGACAAATGACGGTGTGGCCCAATCACGTTTATCTGCATTTAATTCTTTTATGAGAGTTTCGAAGGTATTCAGAAGTGCCCAGAAAGCCATATCCTGTTCCATCTTATCGGAAGACATGGCATAAGATAAAAGTTCTTCCAGTTCTTTTTCCCTGCTTACAAAAGAAGGAGCTGACGGACTGCTGTACTCTTCAGGCCAGTCATCAACATCAGCCAGTTCACGGCCTTCTTTATTTATGGCCAGTTCTATTTTATTTTTATAATATCTGTTTTTAATATCCTTTTCTATGGCAAGAATTTTCTCGTCAGGTAATCTGTGCTGTATTCTGTATTTTTCAAGGGATTCTTTTTCTTTCTGTGATAGAAATCCTTTTCTCCAGTAATCATTAAGCAATTCTCTGTAATCTTTAAGAGCTTTTTCAACTCTTTCTTTATCTTTTGCCTTTACACTATTTTCAACGTCTTTTTCTATCTGCTCCGATATATCAAATGGGAGGTTATATTCTTCTTTCTGTAACTTCATGTATTTTTTATCTTCTTCTGTGAGATAACCTTTATGCCACAGATTTTCCAGAAGAGTGTTGTAACTGGTTATTGCCATATCCATTACATCCAGTCTGTATGTTTCCCTTGCTTTAATCCTGTCTTCACTTTCTCTTTCAACCTCTCTTTCTATATGGCGGGAAACATGTTCCGGTAACTGTAACTTTTGTTTCATTAACTCGATTTCTTTCTGCTCTTTATCTGTTACATAAGTTTTGCTCCAGAGTCTCTCAAGAAATTGTCTGAAATGGTCAGAAGCCATTTTTAATTTCTCTCTGTCTATATCTGTACCATTTCTTTCCCCGTCAATACTGTCTCCATACATTTTCCTTGTTATGTTTCTTTTTTTTAACCCATAGATATGATTCAAGTTCCTGATTGCAAGAGCATTATTCCTGTCAAGCTTTAGAGATGCTTCGAATTCTATTATGGCCCGGTCATATCTTCCGAGCAAACAATAGGTTGCACCGATACTGTTGTGTATATCGGGACTATCTGACAGTTCAAGGGCGGCTTTATATTCCTTTATTGCACTGTTATAATTTTTTCTCTCATAATATTCATTGCCTTTTTCTATATATGCTTTAACCTTTTCTTCTATATTTTCTGCCGTATCTTCCCTTTGATTTCTTGCCCTGTTAATTTTTTCCTTATATCTATCCTTTACTTCAGAGAATATTCTTATATTCTGCTCACCGGATATATTTAAATTTTCTCTTGCAGATTTTATTATTTCTTTTTCTTCCTCTGTCATAAATCCCTTTGAAAGAAAACTTTCCACAAGTTTGCTGTATTTATTCTCACTATCAGAATATTCTTTATCTTTCATCTCTTCATCAAATTTCTGTAATTTTTTTTCTGTGCTTTTTTCTACAACAGGCCCTACTTCCTGGGTAGATTTACCGCTCCACCTGAGTCCTTCAAAGAAAGCCGACAGGGGGGCATCTGTTTTATGATTTTTTTCTGATATGCTCTTTAATTTTTTTAGAATTTCCTGTGCATCATGATAACGTTTCCCCGGGTCTTTTTCCAGACACTTCATAACTATCGCTTCAAGATTTGAAGATATATCCGGAGCAGTTTCTTTTATGGGAGTAACCTCTGTATTTATTATGGTATAAGCTATAGAGAAAGGATTGTCATCTTTAAATTCATAGGGGAAATGGCCTGCCATCATTTCATAAAGTACTATACCGAGTGAATATATGTCTGAATAAAATCCTACTTCTCCATGGCCTGAAGCCTGTTCCGGAGAGAGATACTGGGCTGTTCCAATTGGTGCTCCTACAGCTGTAACCCTTGGAGAACCTGTAGATTTGGATATGCCGAAATCGGCTATTTTTACCTTCCCGTTTACATCTATCATTATGTTTTCAGGTTTTATATCTCTATGTATAATTTCATTCTGATGGATCCAGGACAGGCCTGATGCTATGGCTGTTGCCAGAGGTATAACTTCCTCCTCTGGAAGGGTTTTTCTTTCATTCAACACATCGCGAAGGGTTTTACCTTCTATATATTCCATTACTATATATCTTTCCAGTCCTGTTTCTCCTACATCTATGACCCTGACTATATTTTCATGCTCCAGTCTGGCAGCAAGTCTGGCTTCCCTCTCAAATCTTTTTATGTATTTAAGATTTCCGCACAGGTTCTGAGGAAGTATTTTTATAGCTCTGATTGTACCAAGATTAATCTGAAGTGCTTTATATACATCTCCCATACCGCCACTACCTACCAGTTCAAGCAATCTGTATTTTTCAGCCAGATTTTTCTCTCTGTAAGCCCGTGACTCAATCCACAGGTCTTCATAATAGATCTGTTTCCTGAGAGGAATACTCCTTGATACAATATGTTCCAGATCTTTTTTTACAGATGTGCATGGCAGTCTATGATTTTCAACAGGATAGATATAATTTACTTTATCGGAATAAATATAGTCAAACATAAATATATGGGTTCTCTGACATTCGGTGCAGAGGCTCGGAAATAAAAATGGATGGAGTTCCAGTAGTTCTTTTTTCAGAGGGTTAAGTATTTGAAGTTTCTGGAGAGAAAAGGGAGACTTACAGGTTATTCGGTCATATTTGAATTTTGTATCACTTCCCATACATCTATAGGCATTCAGGGAAAAATTTTCTCCCTGAGGTGTAACAATAATAGGTTTTATGAGAGGATAGTTTTGAAGGAATGACAGTTCTTCCAGTACTTCTATTACAAGAACTTCCAGCTTTTCGGAATAAAGACTACCCTGTTTATCTAAAATTTTACCAGATATATTTATGCCTTCTTCAAGTCTTTCAAAGTTTTCCGTAAGTTTATCATCACTGTCAAATATAAAAGAACAGAGCTCCGGTATGAAAAATTCATTTCTTCTGGATAGATAATTTTTTAGTATAAGTTGCAAAATTTCGAGCCATCCTGTGCTGTCTGATTTTCCGTCTTTCAGAAAATTAAGTACAGGACTATCACTGGATTCATCGTTTTTCCTGTCTGAGAAATAATTACAGAGAGCTATGATTGTGCAGTACTTTATTATTATATCGAACAGTTTTATAAATGCATTGATTTTCTCCACGCCTTTTTGAGTTTCTCTGAATTTACTCAAACATGAAGCTATAGGATAGGGAAATAAATATTCAACTCTATCATAAAAGGTCTGTGGAATATCCATTTATGTCACCAAAATATTTTTTCTTTACATAATATCATAGAATATATATCATTACAATATCGATTGTGTTTAAAAATGACATGTGATTTTATGTACAATGGAAAAAGAAATCTCTTAAGGCGTGAAGTGTGAAGTGTGAAGTGTGAATGGGAAAATTTTATAACCCATCACCTATCACCTATCACCCATCACCCATCAATATCTTTTTTAGGGAAAAAGAATCTGAGCATAGGATACATTCTTCTGCCCCAGGAATATTCGTCATGAAGTCCTTTTACATCTTCTATACATTTAAAGTTTTTGTTTTTTACAAAGCCTTTTTTTATGAGTATATCTCTCAGAACCCTGTTGAAATGAACAGGTCTGTATATTTCTTTTAATATTTTATTCAGGTTTTCTTTTCTTGTAACAGTCCCTTCTTTTCTGCCTATGTCAAGCCATATTTTCAGAGTAGAAGGGTCTACCTCCCAGTTTCGGGTAAGATCAAACATGACACCGAAATCCCACCACAGAGAAGGCGAAATGACAGCCAGTTTACTGAAAACCGAAGAGTGTTTTATTCCTGCATAAAGAGTAAGTATACCTCCCAGTGATGAACCTCCGAAAGCTATATGATCACGATGACTGTAGACTCTGTAAGATTTTTCTATGAGAGGTTTTACTTCGTCTATTACGAATTTCATATATAGATTTGCTCCCCCACCGCCTTGTTCCAACATATCATAGGTAGGAGTGTATTCGTATTCTCTTCTCTTTGTATTGGCTATTCCGACAACAACTATTTCTTCCATATAATTTTTTTTAAGCATAGTGTCTACTATTATATCCATATTCCATTTTTTAAACCACTGACCTTCCTGCTCAATGGTATAAAGATTCTGGCCATCATTCATATAAAATACCGGATAAAGTCTGTCCTTGTTTTTGTTGTACCCGGGTGGCAAGAGGGTATATAGTTTTCTTGTATTTTTTAAATATTTGGATGTGATTTCCTGTGTTTCAATAATCATTTTGATACTCCTTAGTTTTTTATATGAGAATCATAACGGGTAACGCGTGAGGAACAGATTCTCATACCTCGTTGTGACCGCATTAGAATGGCCGGTGTGCCGTGTGCCCCTACTAATTCTATCAATCCCAGGTAACTCCTCCGTCTGTACTTGTAAAAAGTCCTCCTTCTGTAGTAACGTTTATAATTTCCTGATTATCTGTATCTATATTATAGATTTTATTTCCCGGAACAGATGGTATAAGCTGCCAGTTTTCCCCTTCATCGTAGGATCTGTAAAGATCCATATCTCCATTATATTTTATATAGAATTCTCCTTTTTCATTTATTGAAAAAATACTCAGTCCTTTTCCTGTACTTCTGTATCGAAAGATATTGTTATTACCTCTTTTGTAAGAAACATAAAGATCTATATAACTCTCTTTTACGGGAAACTTTACGCTTTCCCATGTATTGCCGCCGTCATTACTTTTTATTATGTAATTATATGTTATCAACTCTTTATTCAGATTATAGTAATTTTTCGACAGTAAAACAAAAAAACTTCCTTTAAAGTTTTCCAGGATTTTTTCTATATTAATTTTACCTTCTTCTTCTAGCTCCTCTGTCCAGTTTTTAATTTTATTTACCAGAATGGAATTTTGTGGAACAGGCGCTGACTGTTGTCCTGCCGGTTCCGGTTCGTAACCGCATAAATACCAGCTAATACCGGAATCTTTTGATGCAAAAAGACCGCTTTTTTCTGTAAGAATATATAACATATTGCCAGATAATAAAACCTTTTTTACAGACGATGAAGTTTCCATAACATGTTCCCATGTGAGTCCTCCGTCGGAACTTCTGAGTATGGAGCCTTCAGAATTGTCTCCTGTGAAGACTATTATTATATCAGGTTTTATGAATGTAACGGAGTTTATTATGTTATCTGTTTTCAGCAATTTTATCCATGTGAGACCCATGTCTTCCGATTTATAAAAACAGGAATGTCCTCTGTCATTGTAAGGAGCTTTATAAACAGCTTTATCGGAATAATACGCGCTGTCAGGTGTAATATAACCATATTTTTTCCATGGTTCTTTTATATGGTCAGAAAGTAGTTCTTCCAGAGCAGGTAAACTTCTTTGAGTAATGGTTTTGTCTGTAGAAATAATTTTTCTGTATGTTTTTATAAGATCTTCTATAGTTTTATAGTTTGTATATAATTTAAGTTTTTCTATTGCTTCTTTATTTCCCGGTCTTCCCAGCATTTCTATGAGAGGAAGCCAGTCTCCAAGAGATTTTAATTCCAGTTCCACTATAAATTCTCTTGCTTCTATAACATTTTGTTTCTGGTAATCACAGAGGAAATTACTGTTAAGATATTTTTTAAATGTATGAAGAGCAAGGGCATGTTCACCTTTCTGTAAATAAATAAGCCCAAGGGTAAAGAGAGCAAGAGGGCTTTTATCCTGCTCTCTTCTGCATAATGCTTTACCTTCTTCTGTTTTCCCCGTTCTGTAATAGCAGTAACCAAGGTGGGAATTGAGTTCTGAACGTGTTTCTTCGGAGAGTTCACCTTCTCTTTTGATTGACGTAAGGTCGAGGACTTTCCGGTAAAATTTTATGGCTCTCTCATGAGAGCCTGTTTCTTCCTCCAGAAGGCCAATTCTGTAATATATTTCCTTTGATTCAGGATTTAATTGCAGAGCTTTTTCATAATTTTCTCTGGCATAAGAATAATTGCCCTGCTTTTCATAATAAATGCCTTTAGAGAGAAAATCCTCCGAGTCTTTTATGAGATTTTTTCTTTCTTCCTTTTTTTTCTGTAAATCTTCGAGACCCTTTTCATTTGTAAGTAATTTTATATACTGTTCATCTTTTGTTAAATATACTATACTTTCCCCTGTATTTGAGAGAAAATTTCCTGCTATGCATGCCACCGGAGAATTTTCAGTGAAAAAATCTGTCTTCAGAGAAAAATTTTCTATAAAGGTAATTATATTTTCTTCACATGCAGCTATGATACCATTTCTCCGGGATGCCAGATATACAGGCTTCCCAGGAAGATTTATTTCGCCGGTATTTATAAGTAATTTACTCCTGTCACCTTTGAAGAGTAATAATTTTTTATTATCGTAATCTGCCACTATAAGATCGGCAGCATCATGGCCATCGCTATGGTCTGCCAGGACACAGGAAGGTGTACCTTCTACGGGAAAACTCAGGGGAGATAAAAATGTGCCGTCTCCTTTACCGACAAACAGTGAAATCTTTTTAGAACCACGTTCGGCACAGGCAATATCTTCTTTTTTATCACAGTTAAAATCACCTTTTACAATCTTTACCGGCTCTTCCCCTGTATTATAAACATCACCTTTTTCGAATGTTCCGTCTCCCTGACCTGTAAGAATGGAAATGCTGTTTGATTGGGAATTGGCTACAGCCAGATCGATATGGCCGTCATTATTAAAATCTCCTGAGATTACATCACATGGTCTTTTCCCTGTTTTCCCTGACCATTTCTCTGAAAATTCTCCTCTGCCATTACCGAGATGAACTGTTATACCATTATAGAGTTTATTTGTAACGGCCAGATCCATATTGCCGTCATTATTAAAATCTTCTGCTATCACACATGACGGATATTCCCTTGTCCTGACGGGAAATCCGTAAAATGTGCCATCACCGGTGCCGGACAGGATACTTAAGTCCTGTGATAATGAATTGGCTGTTATTATATCGGTTATTCCGTCATTATTAAAATCTCCTTTGCAGATCGAAAGGGGACTTTCTCCTGTTATACCGCAGGTGCCATCAAAAAAATCTCCTTCTCCCAGTCCCCATAACATATATATATAGCCCCCTCCGGCAGCCAGTGAAACTATATCGGTAATATTATCACCATTAAAATCTCCTGTACCAACCAGGTCGGGATTGTTTCCTGTTTTATATGCAGGTGCTATGTTCTGCTCCTGCGATGGTTCTATTATACTTATAGTATTACTTCCCCAATTGGCAGTAATTATTTCTGCGAAACCGTCTTTATTTATATCTTTAACATCCAGTCCTTCCGGTGTAATACCTGTATTTATGATTTTTTTCTCGCCAAATGTTCCCTGCCCTAGATTTAACATAACTATAACCTGATTTTTGCCCGGATTTGAAATGACCAGATCAGGGTATATATCATCATTGAAATAACATGACCTGATATGGCCTAATTCTCCGACTCCTCCTTTAAAAGTGTCTGTTCTGCCATTATCTCCGGGGGTGATTATAACAATTTCCTGTACTTCTCTTTTTTTATGGCCTGGTATATCGGCCATGACGGCAGAGGGATTCTTTGAAATATTATCAATGACAGCTATGTCAGTTATGCCATCCATATTGAAATCATCCATGGTAATATCTACAGGGTTCTGTATGTTTCCGTATTCTGCTTCTTCTGTAAATGTTCCGTCTCCATCTCCTTTGAAAATCGATATACCTGTACCTTCTCCTCCTGTTATAAGATCCGTTTTCCCGTCTCTATTAAAATCGCAGGATGCAATAAGAGAAATTTTATTTTTATAAAAACTTTCTTCTTTTTTTACTATGAATTTGCCATCTCCTGTGCCGTATAAAAATACCAGTTCGTTTAAAGCACTGTTCAGCACAATCAGGTCTGTATTACCGTCACTGTTAAAATCTCCTGATGTAATGGCTACAGGATTCTGTCCTACAGGATAAGAAGATTTTGTGAATTCTCCATTTTTTTGTCCCAGTAGTATGCTGACACAGTTCAGTTCATAATCACAGAGTGCTATGTCTGATATGTGATTGTGATCGAAATCATCTGTGATAATAGCTCTTAAATTTTTACCTGCAGGTATTATGAATTCATTGAAGGGTTTTCCTGCAGCCAGAATCTGCTCTGTTGTTATGGTAATAAATAATATAAATAGTATCAATGTTTGTTTCATTTTTTTACCTTATAATAATATAGAATTTCAGTGGAAATAATTATATCAGATATTCCTGACCTGTTCCAGTTATGAATATCACAGTTCTGGTAAAAAATTATTTGGGATTTTAATACCTGCTTATAGTCGTGATGCGTGATACTATAATCGTGACGCGTAACGCGTAACGCGTGATGGGTGGTTCTTAATGCGTGATGCGTAATGCGTGATGCGTGATGCGTTATAATCGTAACGCGTGACGGGTAAGCATCCCTTTCACTCTTCACGACTTACTCTTCATGACTCACTCTTCTGAATATCATGCTATGACAAGGATTTTCTCTGTAAAATGTTAACAATCTGTTAACATAAACTTATTTACACGAGTTTTTTTTTATTATAATAAAATTATAAAGATATAATAAAATTAAGGAGGTTGTGCGATGAAAATTAATGCAACTACGACACAGACACTGCCTGTGACTACAGGAAAGGTCAGAGGCGAAGAGAAGTCTGTAGAGCCAAAAGACGGGTTTGTTTCCAGCGGAGCAGGGAAGGAAGAAGTGGCATTACCAAAAAATGTTGTATTGAAAAATTTAAAGCCAAACGAAGAGGTCCATACTCCTACCACTATGGAAATTGCTTCCAAAACAGCAGATAAGATAGCTACACCTATAGGTATAGCAACAGGTATCGGTGTAGGAACCCTGGGACTTTACAGCGGTATAGCAGGAGGCTTTGTAGGAGGCAGTACAATAGGACTTGCCCTCGGGCCTGCAGCAGCCATACTTACAGGTCAGACCGGAATGGACATAATAAAAACAGTCCTTGGTTCTGCCGGAGCAGTAGGTAAAGCAGGTGTGGTTATAGGTTCTGCATGTGCCGGTCTGGGAGCAGGTGTCATAGGATATAAGATAGGCAGAACAGCCGGACTTATTCCCGGCTATGCCATAGGACTCCCTGCAGGCCTTATGGGTGATAAAACTCCACAGATTGTAGATAAACCTGAACTTAAAAAGAAATATGAAATGGGTAAGCTCGGAAATGCCGTTGGAATGACCCTCGGCGGAGTGGCCGGTTTCCTTGCGCTTCCGGGAGGAGCTGCTGTAGGAGCAAGTATAGGCAGTGCAGGCTCTCTCATTTCAGGACTTGTAGTAAAAGATCTGAGCGCAGCAGCTATCGGACAGGCAGGACTCGTAGGTGCCCTGGTAGGTGGAGGCGTTATGGCTATAGCTGCCGGAGTAGGCGGGTATAAACTGGTTGAACTCGGAGCAAAAGCAATACACAAAGGCACAGAAGTGGGCGGCCATGTAGTGGATGTTATTTCTGATGCGAGTAAACCTGATAAAGAGGTTAAATCATAAATTTTTTAGTTAGGAGGTTATTGGATTATGCAGATTAATAAAACTAATCTGGTGAAGTCTTCTGTAATGCCGGTTACTGACAGAAGTTCTGAGGCTAAAGAAAAGGGTGTTGAACCAAAAGACGGATTTGTTACAACCGGTACGAAAAGTGAAGAACCGGTACTGACAAAAGAAATGATTATGGGCAAACTTGGCAAGACTGAGGCCAAAGAAGAAGGCAGAGCCAGCAAAATTAGAGGCGGAATAGGGGTAGCAACAGGTATGGCCCTCGGTACTGCAGGTCTTTACGGAGGTATCATAGGAGGCGGAGTAGCAGGCGGTATTACAGGTTTAAGCCTTGGCCCTGCCAATGCAGTGCTTCAGGGAGCTCATGGACTTGCTTTCGCCGGAACAGTTCTCGGTACAGGCGGAGCAGTCGCAAAAGCTGCCATAGTAGCCGGAACTGCCTGTGCTGTAGCAGGCGGTATAGCAGTAGGATATCACGTCGGAGGCTTTGGCAAGGGAGAAGAAAGCGGCAAAGCCAGTTATTATAAAGAAGGAACTATAACCAAAACCCTTCAGGGAGTAGGTGGAGGTATAGGTCTTATTACAGGCGGACTCGGCGGAGCAGCCATCGGTGCCGGTATAGGAGGAGGAGTTGCCCTTACTTCCGGTATTATAGCAAAAGATGTAGCTATGTCTTCCATAGGTATGGGGGGACTGGTAGGAGCCGGAGTAGGAGCAGTTATACTCGGCGGTATGTCGGCTCTTGGCGGATATGCAATAGCTACTGTGGCATCTAAAGGAGTACAGTGGGCAAAGAATAAAGCCTTCCCGGATAAAGAAGGCGTTAATCTTGAAGAAAAGAAAGCTGCTGTAGCTAAAAAAGAAGCAGAATTTACTGATTTGAGTGGAAAAGTTCAGGGGCAGACAAAGGAACTTCAGGATTTCTTTGCAGCAAAGGAAAAAGAACTGGAGGGACAGCAGAAAGAAACAAAAGAGTATATAGATGGTAAAGAATCTGCTCTTTCTCAGAAAAAGACAGAAGCACAGAATTATATAGAGGGCCAGCAAAAGACACTCGAGGAAAAGGAAAAGATAGTAACAGATGCTGATAAGAATATAGAAGGTATCATAAACGGTAAAGCAGATAAGATATTTGCCGATATAAAGAAACCGACAGACACAAAATATGCAGGTCTCCACGGAGAACTGGATCAATTTGAGACAAAACTCAATGACAGAGATAAAGAACTTAAAGGCAGAGAAACTGCCCAGGCAGATCTCATTGAACAGAAAACGGTTGCAAGTTATGAGCAGAAGATGGTACCTGTAAATGCCAAATATGATGATCTCCATAAGAAACAGGATGTAAGAGAAAAAGGTTTCAATGACTGGGACAGCAAGATGACCGATGAAAACCAGTCTCTTGACAGCCAGATAAAGACAGAAGGTCTGAAGAATTACGAAGGAAGAAAACCTGCACTTGAAGCACAGTATGAGCAGAAAGAAGTTGATTTAAAGAACAGTTTTAAACAGAAAACAACTGATGCAGATAACCAGCATAGTTCTTCTCTCCAGACTCTCCAGAGCAATCATCAGAGTAAGATGAATGACCTTGAAAATAAAGACAGACAGCTGTCTTCCGAAGAACAGACCCTTCAGAATCAGCTGAGCAACCTGGGGTATCAGTTAACTAATGCCCAGTCCCATGAGCAGTCTTCTAACTATAAACTCAGAGATGCTCAGAACAGAAGAGAAACTGAAGTCGGCTCTGCCAGAAGGGAAAGAGATACTGCTGTAAGTGAGCGTGATTCCCTGAGGAGTCAGATAGACTCTCTTAACAGACAGATTGCCCAGGCCCAGGCAGACAGGAACAAATTTGTGAATCAGAAGGCCCAGATAGATGCTCAGATAGGTAATCTCAGAGCAGAGAAATCCCGCCTTGAGCAGCAACTGGCCAGTATGAAACATTAGAAAGGAAGGGTGTGTGAGAATGAGTACTATAGGAAACTGGATAAATAAAAATATCGCAGGTAACCGGGGCAGTGGTTATGTAAGTGATAAAGAAGCCCGCCAGCTTGATCAGCAGGGCAGTCAGCTTAAAAATGATATTAATAATATTAAAGATACAGTCGATCATCTGTCTGAGCCGGTTCAGGTAAGTGTGGAAGGCAGTTACAAAAACCTGAGCACAAAGGATAAATTTGTCCTCGGTGCAGCAGGCGGAGCAGCTGTAGGTGGAACACTTGGCGCTGTAAAGGGTATGTTAGATGCGGCAGGAGATGCCATGAACCCGAAAGTTGAGTGGGAAACACATAAGATAATAGATCCCAAGGTTACAGGTGTTGAGACTGTGAAGCAGGATATATCCGGTAAAACTACAGTTGCCACGGCAGACGGACTTCAGGAAGTGGAAACATCCGGCGCATCTGTGAGATACCACTTTGAACCCAAGATAGAATATAAAGAAATTGGAGAATATAAAACTCCGAAGAGTATAGATGGTAAATTTGCCTTTACTACCAATTCAGTTTTAGAAGGTGCCAAAGGTGCAGCAGTGGGAGCAGTCGTAGGTGTGGCAGGAACTGCAGCTTATGTGGCTCTTGATAAGATAAGAAATAAAGGTGAAGCAGAGGAGAAAAAGGAACCTGTAAATGTAAATTATGGTGATGACACGAAGACCATAATTAAATCAGGTGCCATAGGAGCAGCAGTGGGAGCAGGAGTAGGGCTTGTAGATGCTACATGGGAAAAACTCAGAACCGGCGGAGAGCAGGTTATAAAATGGGAAGTTCCCAAGATGGAAACAGGGGTTAAAATTGGTGAAGTTCCGCAGGATGCATCTGTAATGATACGTCAGGATGTCAAATATGCACCCGATGCATTTAAAGGTACACAGCTTTACAACGATCCTTCCAAATTTGATCTGGAAAAACACATAAAGCATGCTGCAGAGATAGATGTAAAAGGTGATAAACCTGACAAGAATCTTCTCGGCCAGGTTAAAATGGAAGAAAAGACCCAGACAGTTACATCAGAAGCCCGTTACGGCATAGTAGGAACAGTTCTCGGAGGCGCAGTCCTCGGAGGAGTTATAGGAGTCGCTTCAGGTGTGGCAATGAATGTTCTTAAGAAAATGGTAAATTCGTAGAGAAGGAGGAACGTTACAATGAAGATAGAGAAAAGTCTTGTTTCAACACCGATAAATAAGACCCAGACTCCGGCAAAAGCCAAAGAGGCAGAGGTTAATCTGGAACAGAAAGACGGAGTTGTCCTGAGTTCCGGCGCCGGTGATACGGGAGCAGTTCTTTCGAAAGAAGATATACTGCAGCTTAAAGCTCAGAATACAGAAGTACCGAGCGTGTTTAAAAGAGGTGCCCATAAAGCCCATGAAGCAGGAGACAAAATGGGACGTATTATAGGCACTGTAGGAGCTGTAGGAGGCGGAGTAGCAGGAGCAAATATAGGTGCCCTGGGTGGAGCAGCCGCCATGGGTATTATTGGTCTCGGCGCAGGCGTTCCTACTGCAATACTCGGCGGAAGCCATGGATTATCCATCATTGCCGATGCATTTTCCAGCGGTAATGCTCTTGCAAGAGCAGGTATACTTGCAGGTACAGTACTCGGTGTGGCCGGCGGAGCCTATCTCGGTTCAAAAGTCGGATATGCGGCAGGCTATGCACCGACAGCAGCTCTGGCTATAGGCCCTGCTACCATAGGTGAAGCTTTCAATAAAAACCCTGAACCAATAGAAGCCAAAAAGCCTGAAGAACCGGCAAGAAAAGAAAGCAAACTGGAAGACTGGGCATCAAAAGGTGCCATAGGGGCAGGCTTGATCATGGGCGGTACAGGCGGACTTGCTATCGGAGGTCTGATAGGTTCCGGTGCAGGTCTTACTGCAGGACTTGTAGCGAAAGACGTCGCTTTAAGCACTATTACAAAGACAGGTGTCATAGGAGCAGGTATAGGTCTTGTGGCAGGAGCAGCCCTTCTCGGCATAGGCGGAGCAAAACTTGTTGACTTCATCGGAGACAGAGCGCATGATGTAACGAGCGGTCTTGCCAAAGGCAAAGAGAGTGTAGAGCTTGATATGAAAGATAAAGAATATACCAAGCGTATAGACGGCCTTAAAAAAGCAGAAGAAGAGATTAAAACCAAGAAAGCAGATGCAGAAACCTATTTTGCCGGTCAGGCCCAATCACTCCAGCAGGCAAAACAGGATGAAGATGCCCATGTTGTAAAAGAAGAAGCAATTCTTAAGGAGAATGTAGATGCTATGGATAAAAAAGTAGCAGAGAAGACCAAAGAATTTGACGGTATTATGGCTCAGGTTCAGGAAAAAACCGGAAAACAGGATGAGATTGCAGATCAGAGAGCAAATCAGAGACTCGAAGAGCACAAGAAAGCTTCTGAAGATAAATATCAGGAGAGAAAAGCCGGACTGGAAAACTTTAAAGCTTCTATGGATGCAAGAGACAAGGAATATGACAGGAAAAATAAAGAGATGGATAAGATAGTCAACAACCAGTCAGATTCCCGCGTCGATGTGACTACAAAAGAACTTCAGGGTAAATATGATGCAAGGAAATCTTCTCTTGACAGCAGAGAGAAAGACCTGAACGTAAAACAGGATAGTCTTGACAAGAAGAAAGCCGATATGCCCAACCTTATAAAACAGGAAGGCGATGTCCATTATGCCAAGAGAGAAGGAGAATTGAAGGATGAACTAGCCGGTTTAGAAAAAGGACTTCAGAAGGATCTTGACAGTCACAAACAGACTCTTCAGTCTGAATACAAACAGAAGGAAAGCCAGTATAATTCGGAATATTCCGGTAAGAAGTCTATTGTTGACAGCAAGCAGAGCCATGTTAACTCTATGAGACAGGATGTGTCCAATAAAGAAAATCAGATAAGAGATACTGAAGACAGGGCGAGACGTAACGAAAGTCAGGCAGAAAGCATTCTGTCAAGTATTCCTATGGAGAAAGGACAATATCTTGATGAAGCAAACAGGGCAAGAAATGAAGCCTCCTCTCTGAGAGGCCAGGTTTCATCTGCACAGAGTTCACTCTCTTCTGCCCAGTCTGCGGCAAGCAGTGCTCAGAGTGCTTATCAGAGTTCTGCTTCTCAATACAATCAGCTTCAGGCAGATATAAACAGCCTTCAGAATCAGATAGCCAATGTAATGCATTAAAGTTTAGCAAAAGGGGCGGATTATCCGCCCCTTTGTAAAGGAAGATTATTATGAGGATACTCAGTAATAATGTCAGAATAAACGATGACATAAAAATTGCTCCTCAGAAGGATGTAAAAGAATATATTGCTGAACCTTCCGCCGAACCTGTCGATAAGGTAGATTTGAACCGTTCAGCCGGTGGCGGGGAGAGATTTCTTTCTCTTGGCAAAAAGCTCGTAGATTATACAAAACCGCGATATATTTATAAGATCAATGCAGAGAGCCTGAAAACGTTAAGGGAACAGTTACCTTTAGATAAACTGAAGATTGCAGCGTCCCTTGTAAATATCCCCTTTCTTGAAGAAGGTTTTACTGCAACCCTTACGAATTTCGGTTTTTCAAAAGAAGAGATTTCCCTCTTTCAGCAGTGTGCCAGTGTCAGTGAGCTCGGTGATAAATCGTCATCTTCTCCTACAGGTGCTGCCATGGGCGGAGCTCTGGAAGGGTTTATGTTTGGCGGAGGACCTATAGGGCTTGTGGCAGGAGCCATCGGAGGTTATGCAGGAACCAGGATTGGAGAAGCCAAAAAATCTGTAGATAATCCCCTGTCAGGAGATATTAATTCTTTAATAGGCGGAACTGCTATAGGAGCAGGTACCGGTGTCGCAGTAACACTTGCCATGGGAGCTCTTCTGGGCGGAACGGTTCCCGGTGCAACTACACTTACTACTGCAGCCATACTGGGAGGACTTTCCGGAGCAAGTGGCAGCCTCAGCGGAAATGCCTTTACTTCTGTAAGTGACGGCATATCAGGCGGAGTTATGACAGGTATTGTGGCACAGGCTATTACAGGAAATTCTGGTATGGTACTTGCCGGAGCAGTCGGCGGTGGTGTGGGAGGAAGAGCTGCAACAACAGCAGGTAAAGTAATTCTTGGCGGTGGCGCAGGTGCTGCTGCAGGTGCTATTACTGCTATCCCTGCTGTAATGACGCTTGGAACGGCAGGTTTGCCTGTAATGGGCATAAGTGCCGCAGCAGGAGCAATCTCCGGAGCAAGCGGCGCAGTCATAGGTCCTGTAATGAGAAGGACTGTAAGAAATCTTACTATGGATATTAACCGGAAGGTTGATAAACATATGGATAAGGCTCTTGAAGGTCGTGAGATCGGAACTCTTGGCAAGACTGCTGCCGGTGCAGGTATAGGTATGGTTATGTTTGCACCTATAGGATTAATATTCGGTGGAGCCACAGGAGCAGCCATAGGTGCAGGAGCAGGAGCTCTTCTTTTCGGAGGAAAGACCCTTTATGCACAGCTTAAAAAGAAGAATATGTCTGACCTTGATATAAAGAAAGCCGAATTTAACAGGGCAAAAGAAATGCTGGCCAGCTATGAAGAAGCACTTGCAGGTCAAACTCCTACAGACAGCGATACAGCTGTGCTTAAAGATATGCAGGCCGTAGTCAAGGATACGGAACAGGCTTATGAAGAAGCCAGGAAAAATGATGTAAAGAAATAACGGTACACTCTTTCTTAAAAAAGAAAAACAGGTTGAATGAAGCCTGTTTTTCTTTTTTATACTATTTAGCTTTAGACATAGTAGTCTGCCTGCCTGGTGTTCCGGAGAAAAAAATATCACGGCAGCACAGGTATATTTTATTGAATTATAATGTAAAGTAGCATGATATAAGCTGTAACTGTTATAAACGTTCCAG
>JAKPQU010000161.1 GCA_029555925.1 Bacillota bacterium | reverse complement strand
GTCTACCTGCCTGATGCTCCTCCGAAAAAAATCTAAACTGGAACGTTTATAACAGTTACAGCTTATATCATGCTACTTTACATTATAATTCAATAAAATATACCTGTGCTGCCGTGATATTTTTTTCTCCGGAGCACCAGGCAGGTTCCTAAAGCTAAATAGTATTATCTAGTCGGGTTTATAACATATTGAAATATTAATTGCTTATGCTCAGCTCAGTAATAGATTTACAAAATTAAGTGGAATTTACAGTAAAAGTGAAACTGCCTGTCGTAAAAAAACACTATCAAAAATCTCTGTGCAAGATATAGACTTATGTGATATAATATTTGTTTAGTAATATTCTCCCATCACTTATGACGAGAGAACGGTTTATATTATAGTTAGTTCCGTAATTTATTAGAAATTACGTGTTTCGTAAGGCGTAACACGAGGATTATCTGTAATTTGTTGTGAACCACACTATAAAATGTTAATTAATTTTAGGAGGAAAAATTATGAGAGCTATCAGCCGATACAGTGCCAGACTGACACCGGGCACTCTGTTAATTCTTATGTCATCATATCTGAAAGGAGATCTTCTGGAAGGCCCGGAGATACAGGAATTTGAAAAAGATTTTGCTATGTATCAGGAAATTCCTTATGCTGTATCAGCATCCTATGGCCGTATGGCTTTTTATTATATTTTAAAAGCTATGGACATACCGGAAGGCAGTGAGGTTATATTCCCTGCTCTTACCTTCTGGGTAGTGCCTGCTATGGCAAAAGCTGCAGGTTTAAAGCCTGTATTTATAGATATAAAACCTGACACATACAATATGGACCCTGCAAAGATTGAAGCAGCTATAACAGAAAAAACCAGAGTCATTGTTCCGACTCATGTTTACGGTCATCCCTGTGAAATGGATGAAATCATGGAAATAGCAGACCGTCATGACCTGACTGTAATAGAAGATTGTGCCCATGCCATGGGCTCAACCTATAAAGGCAGAAAGGTCGGAACCTTTGGGAAAGCTGCTTTTACAAGTTTTCAATCCTTAAAAAGCATAAATTGTTTCGGAGGAGCTATGGCAATGACTTCTGACCCGAATATTGCTTCAAAAGTAAGGGAACAGTCTTATGCACAGCCACTTCCCCAGAAATTCCCTCTCTTCAAAAAAATCTTTATGGATTATGTAGAAACAAAACTTCTCGGCCCAAAGGCTTTCTTCTTTTCAGGGTTTCCCATACTTTATGCCTATTCTTTCACAGGTGATTATAACAGGGTTACCATAAAAACATGGGAAAAAATTCGTCCCCTCTACCCTACCCCGAAAGGATACTGTAAAAAATTTACAAATATTCAGGCAAAATTCGGTGTAAGAGGCCTGGAAATGCTCGATCATTATAATGATCTTGTAAGATCAAATGCCCATGAATATGATAATGCGTTAAAAGATATTCCCTCTATTATGCTTCCCAGGATAATTCCCGGAGCTGTATCGAATTATTATCAGTATTGCATAAGAGTATCAGATCCATATACTCTGAGCCAGAGAGCTATAAGGAAAGGGATAGATCTATGTAATCTTCATATAGATATATGTCCTACACTTGAACTCTTCTCAGAAGAATATTCCCATTGTCCCAATGCAGAATCTATGAAGAACACTTTGCAGTTACCTGCCTATTCGGATCTTAAAGAAAGGGATCTCAGATGGATTATAAGAGAGGTAAAGCAGTTATCGAGGGATCTGCCACCTCTGGATA
Source organism: Bacillota bacterium (assembly GCA_029555925.1). The sequence goes on along the minus strand of JAKPQU010000161.1, from coordinate 1,417 downwards.
AGAGCAGATATACTACAGAGTAAGGAGGAACTGGCTATGAGAAAATATATATCATGTATATTATTTGTATTAATCGCCATAATGTTACCGTCCATAACACTTTCTGCCGGAGATTCTCAGAGAGAGGAAGCAAGGGTTCATGCCCAGAAAGCAGGAGAATATATAAAGGAAAACAACTGGTCTTCTGCACTGGAGGAAGCAAAAAAATCTGTGAAATCAGACAGTAAATATCCGGAGGGACATCTTCTTCTTGGTATTGTCTACGTAAAGCTTGGCGAACTGGATAATGCGGAAAAACAACTGAAAAGTGCAATGGACCTGAACCCTGACATAGCAGAAGCTTATACCTATATGGGTAAAGTCTATTATTACAGAGATAAACTTGATAAAGCCCTTGAATATTATAAAAAAGCTGTAGCAAAAGGGAAAGAGGAAGTGCTTGCCTACCAGGATATGGGACATATTTATTATCAGAAGTCACGGGAAGCATTGAACTCCTCCGGGAATAAAACAGAAGCAAACGAAAAAATGTCCCTTGCTGTGGATTGTTACAAAAAAGCACTGCAGATAGACCCAAAAAATTCCGAGTTACACAATTTCCTCGGCGCCGCATACTATTATACCGGTAAAACAGGAAATGCTCTCGGAGAATATGAAAAAGCCATAGAACTTGATAAGAAAAACGCTTCTGCCTACAGTAATATAGGTGAATATTATTTCAGAGAAAAGAAAGATTTCCCTAAAGCCACAGAGGCCTATAAAACTGCTGTAGATTTATATACAAAGGAACTGTCAGGCAAATCAGGGTTTAATCAGAAAGAAATAAAAGCAAAACAGCTGGAACTGGCTCTCTGCCATTACGGACTCGGTTATATATATAATGTTCAGGGAAAGGCCAATCCTGCAATAGAACAATTTGATAAAGTGTTAAAACTTGATCCCAATAATGCAGAAGTCTATGTGGGCCTTGCATCTTCTTTCGAACTTGCAGGTGATAAACAGAAAGCCATAGAACATTTCAAGAAAGCTCTCAAACTTGCAACAGAACAGAAAAATACTGCTCTTAAGAATGCTCTGGAAGCAAAGTTGAAAAAAATGGGAGCACAATAGTAACGGGCAAGTGAGTGGTGAGTAGAAAATGTTATATGAAAGCCATATCTATCGATCCTCTGTTTGTAGATGCCTGGAATGCCAGGGGGTATGTTTTATATATTCTCGGCATGTATAAAAAAGCAATTATATGTTTTAATAAAGCCATAGAAATATGTCCTGAAAATTTATACTATTTAGCTTTAGACATAGTAGTCTGCCTGCCTGGTGTTCCGGAGAAAAAAATATCACGGCAGCACAGGTATATTTTATTGAATTATAATGTAAAGTAGCATGATATAAGCTGTAACTGTTATAAACGTTCCAG
>JAKPQU010000160.1 GCA_029555925.1 Bacillota bacterium | reverse complement strand
GCAGGAAAACTCTCCTTTCCGACAGGAAGTAAATATAATAATCAGAGCCGCAAGGAGAGCAAAAGATCTGACGAAACAGCTTCTGGCCTTTGCACGAAAACAGACACTGGCAATGAAACCTGTCAATCTTAACAGAATACTTACGGATTTTGAGAAAATACTCAGAAGAACTATAAGAGAAAATATAACAATTGAAATGAATCTTTCCCCGTCTCTGAAGATTATTAAAGGTGACGAAGGACAGATAGAACAGATAATACTGAACCTTTCTCTCAATGCACAGGATGCCATGCCGGACGGAGGAACCCTTTTGATTGAAACAGAAGAAGCATTACTTGATGAAGCATATGTGAAATCTCATGAAGGAGTAAGTCCCGGCATTTACACTATGATGGTAATAAGTGACACAGGTGAAGGCATGTCAAAAGAAACCCTTGAAAAAATCTTCGACCCTTTCTTTTCAACAAAAGAGATGGGGAGGGGGACAGGGCTGGGACTTTCCTCTGTCTATGGAATCGTAAAACAGCATATGGGACATATAAATGCTTACAGTGAACCGGGAAAAGGAAGTAATTTCAGAGTCTATTTTCCTGTAATGGAACAACAGGACAGCATAAAGGTAAAGGCTCAGGAACAGATTAAGCCATGCGGCGGCAATGAAACGGTTCTTGTTGTGGAAGATGAAGAACATGTGAGGGAACTTACATGTGCTATGCTGAAGAAATACGGATATAAAGTATTTGAAGCATCAGGCGGGAAAAGGGCGTTGAAATTTTCAGAAGATTACGGAGAAACAATAGATCTGCTGATTACAGATGTAATAATGGGAGATACAAACGGTAAAGAGCTTTACGAAAAACTTTCCGTTAAAAGACCACAGATGAAAGTGCTTTATATGTCGGGCTATACGGAGAACCTTATAGGACATCACGGAATACTCTATGAAGGAGTGAATTTCATACAGAAGCCTTTTTCTCTGAAAGATTTTGTCTGCAAGGTAAGAAAAGTTCTGGAGTAATTTTTTAGAGTCCCGTACCGTTCAGTATGAGTTCCATGCCCTTATGAGCTTTTTCATTGAAAGGGTCAATTTCCAGTGCTTTATCAAAACAGAGAAGCGCTTCGTCATACCGGCCAAGTCCATAGAGGGAAGCCCCTTTATTGACCCATAGCTTTGCACAGGAACCATTACGTTCTAACGCTCTGTCAAAACAGAGAATAGCTTCTTCATATTGACCTGAATTATTTAAAATAACGCCTTTATTATTCAAAGCCTGTAAAAATTCCGGTTCAATATCCAGAACCTTATCGTAACAATCAAGGGCTTCTTCTTCCCTTCCCAGATTATAGAGAGAAATTCCTTTATTATAATAAACCCATGTAATGGCCGGGTTAATATTGATGACTTTATCATAACAGTTAATAGCCCCCTGATAATTGCCCTGATTGAATAAGACCATACCCTTCCCTCTCCAGGCATTGACATTACAGGGATTAATCGTGAGAGCTTTATTGCAGTATTTCAATGCTTCTTCATTCCTGTCAAGCTGTGCCAGGGCACAGCCTTTATTGGCCATAATATTATCGCTCTCAGGCCTGTATTTTAGAGCTTTATCGTAGCAGGTTATGGCCTTTTCGAAATTTACTGCCTTTTCATCTGTTATACCCATTTTATAACAGGCATTCCCCTTATTAAGCCACAGATCGGCAGACGTGGGATCTTTTTCCAGAGCTCTCTCGAAATATTTCAAAGATTCTTCATATCTGCCGCAGTTATAGGCATCGAGACCTTTTTTATTCAGTTCATCAGCAGACTGGGCCGAAAGAGAATAACATGTTATAAGCAGAAACAGTAAAATATTTATTATATGTTTCATAAATTTTCTTTCTGAATTGTTATAACATTTTACTTCTATCATCAAAATCACTTGTATTTTCTTCTTCCCTGGAAAGATTGAGCATTTCATGAAGCAGATCTATACACTGATCACACACATAGATACCATCAGGGCCGACAAAGATTTTTTCAACATGTCCCTCATCTTCATGACAGAAAGAACACTTTATATTATTCATAATTTAAACCTTCTTTACTTAATCGGTGGAAATATTTTCAGAGGAATACTAATAAAAATCATAGGAGAAATAATAGGTCATATTATGTGCATGAAGAAGTTTTTCAACTTCAGGCCTTATGGAATAACTTATCATTAAAGGTACTATTTCTGATTTCAGCTCTTGCTCCAGTCTTTTCAGTCTCTTAAGGAAAACATCTATATCTTTTTTCCCGAGATGGGCTTTACCTTCTCCTATGATATAAACTTCTTTCCTGTCAGTATTTCTTATGCCTTTTCCGTATATATTAAGCTCCTCTTCCCTGCCATCTAAAAAGGTATAGAATTTTCTCTTTAATCGGTCTTTAACTTCTATATTGAGATCCCTCAATAAAAGAGCAGGGAGTGCTTTATAAGCCAGGTCTTCAAGATGAAAGCCGACAGTATTGGACAGACCTCCAACTTCCTTCTGAATGGTTTTAACACTTTTTGTAAGAAACTGTATGGCTGCCTCGGATTTTTTCTGAGCCTCTGCAAGTTCCTTCATGGTTTCTTCCGTTCTTTTCTGAGCTTCCACAAGTTCTTCTACTTTTATTTCCGTTCTTTTCTGAGCTTCGGCAAGTTCTTCTACTTTTATTTCCGTTCTTTTCTGAGCTTCTGAAAGATCTCTTACAATCTCTTTAAGTTCATTGAATTCAGTCTTTGTGACAGTGTTTAACAGGTCTTCATAGATTCTACCCATAAGTTCTGCTATCTTCCTGGCAGATTTACTGTCAAGACTTTCGTTCAATTCTTCATAGACTTTCAGAGTGTTGAGCATAAGAAAAACCTCTTGTTTTGAAATATTTCTTTTATTATTATCATATCATAGAAAAGGCAATCATTCAATAAAAGTACGTTTTTTTATTTCTTCAGATATTTTATAAAAAATAACAGGTTGGAATTTCTAACAAGGAGGAATCTTATCAATGAAAAAATGGTCTTATGCAATAATCATATCTTTATTACTTATCTCCCTCTGCGGATGCGGAGGAGGCTCTTCTGTAAGCACAATAACACCTGGCTCTACCGTACCTTCTGTTACAACTTCTCTGACAGGAACATTAAAGCTCATAATATAGTGTATTTCATAACTTATTAGAATTTAAGTCGTCGTGACGCGTAACGCGTGACGCGTGACGGGTGTAATCCCTGCGCATCACGCATTACGCTTTACGCATTACGAGGTCATTATTTATGGATAGTTATGAAACTAACTATAAATCAATCTCTGATGTTTCGTGGGGAAAATTCTTTGAAATACTGAAATATAAAGCCCTGATAGCAGGTAAAACAGTAATAGCAGTAAACCCAAAATACACAAGTCAGATATGTTCCGGCTGTGGAAATATGGTAAATAAGAGTCTATCTATGAGGACGCATATTTGTCCTGTTTGTAATCTTGTAATTCCAAGAGACTATAATTCAGCTATATATATAAAGGACTTGGGCCTGGAGTCCTTGAGCATGGAAGCTCTAGAAGCCCCCGCTATAATCGTTAGGATTTAGCGGTGGGAGCGGTCACTTTTGCGATAGAATGATAACTTAACAGGGAATTTTTTTCTTTTGAAGAATTTCTAAATAATACGGTAAGTAAATAGATGTTCTTTCATATATTGATACACCTGAACAGGCAATATATATAGAACAGGAAATAGAAAAATTGCTTGCTATTAAAGATGAAGCTGTAGTGGACATGATTTTTAGTTTTGTTGGATTGCTGATTGGAAAGATTCTACCGGGAGATTTTCATCAGAAATAAAAAAGGAGATTGTTTATGAAAGCACTCATTACAAGCGGTGGGCGCGGCACAAGACTTCGCCCCATAACGCATACGAATAATAAACACCTTATACCTATTGCAAATAAGCCTATGCTTTTTTATGCCCTGGAAGCAGTTGCAGAGGCAGGTATAAAAGATGTAGGAGTAATAGTCGGAAGTGATACAAAAAATGAAATAATTTCTGCTCTCGGTAAAGGTTCATTATGGGGTATAAATATAACCTATATAGAACAGGATGAACCCCGTGGTCTTGCTCATGTGGTAAAAATTTCCGAGCCCTTTATAGGAAAAGATGACTTTATTTTTTATCTGGGAGATAATATGGTAGTAGGTGGTGTGAAACGTTTTATAGAAGAATTTGAGGCTCATAATCCTGACTGTCAGTTAGTGATTGCCAGGGTAAGAGACCCGCAGCGTTTCGGCGTCCCTGAGATTAAAGACGGCAATATTCTCTCAATAGAAGAAAAACCTGTAAAACCTAAAAGTCATTATGCTGTAACAGGGCTTTATATATATAAACATATTATATTTGAAGCAGTAAATAATATAAAACCGAGTGCCAGGGGAGAGCTGGAAATATCTGATGCCCATCAGTACCTTTTAAATAACGGTAAAGTTGTGAGATATTCTGAAATAACAGGCTGGTGGAAAGATACGGGGGAGCCGGAAGATCTGCTCGAAGCAAACAGGCTTGTCCTGGATAGAGCTTTTGAACTGGAACACCGGAAGATTGAGGGATATATCAATGATTCTGATATAGCGGGCAAGGTAATAATAGGGAAACACACAGAGGTTATTAACTGTATAGTCAGAGGCCCTGTAATCATAGGAGAAAATATTTCCATAAAAGACAGTTATATCGGCCCTTATACCTCCATCCATAATAACTGTGAAATCTCTAACAGTGAAATAGAATACAGTATCTTAATGGAGGAATGCAGGGTTATAAATGTAGATATAAGAATAGAAAGAAGTCTTCTGGGACGTGGTGCTTCTATAATAAGATGCACAGGCAGACCGAGAAGCCACAGATTTTTAATAGGTGATCAGAGCAGGGTCGAGGTTGTGTAGGGCTATAATGGTGAGTCGTGAGTCGTGAGTTGTGATGCGTAATACGTAATGGTGGGAAAAGGCAGATATTAAATAAATTTTTCTTCGAAGATTGCAGCAGTGACCGGGAAATACCCGGTCACTGATGAGAAAATTCTAATTTGATATTTTATCGTGAAGTTTATCCAGAGCGCCTCCGGCTGCTTTGCCGAGTTTACCGCCCATACGGCTTCCTGCAGCCACACCTGCTATGGCACCTGCAATCAGGCCGAGAATTCCCCCTGTTGGGCCAGCCAGGGCGAAACCTCCCATAACTCCCAGATAGGGCCCTATGAAGCCTCCTGCCGTAGAGCCTGCTGCAGCTCCTATCGCTATACCTGCCGATTTCTTGAGACTGCCTGTTTCTTTTCTCTCTTCAGGTTTTGTATCTGAAGTCCGGGAAAATATTTTAACAAGTTCCAGAGCGTCAGGAGTAAGATTTAATTCTTTCAGAGCTTTATCCAGTTCTTTCCCGTTAAATTCTCTGCCTCTGAATGAAGCAAGCAGATCCAGTCTGTCTTCTGGAATCATATTATGCAGATTTTCTATTACACTGTCAGTAATTTTATAAATTACACTATTCTTAACCTCTGAATATGTTCTGGAACGATCCTTTATCTGTGAGATTTCTTCTTCGTCAAAACCTAGTTTACCCAGTAACTTCTTCATTTCTTTCCCTGTAAGTTCTTTCCCTGATAACGTATTCAATACATCCAGCTTCTTTGCAGAAATATTATCTGTCAGGCCTTCGACTGTGGTGCTATCGATTTTATGAAATTCATTGCCAGGAATTTTTGAGAGAACCCAGTTAATGACTTTACCGACAGGGCCTGCAATAAGTCCTACAGTGTGCTCTATTACTGCATTGCCCTGTTCTGCAGTAATTTCTTTATTTTTTATTGCTCTGTCCAGTTCAGTTTTTGTTCCGTCAATGGCCATGCCTGCTATACAGAAAACCTTGCTTGCGAAACAGAGTCCTGCTGCAAAATCAAGGGTTCCGTCCATTTTTGATTTTGCGTCCCCTGTTTCTTCTCCTCTGCGTATTTCTCCCAGGCCTTTGTATGCCTGTAGGAAACCGGATATATAACTTATCATTGCCAGTCCGTTTTGAAGATAGGGAACTTTCTGAAGATTTTCTCCCATAAATTTGCCTGTTTCTCTGAAGGATTCATTATCTATAAGTTTTTCAAAAAAACTGTTTTTTTCGAATTGCTGAAGTCTTGCATATTTTTCAGGACACTGGGCTTTGAGTTTTTCCGGATCTCTGTAATAAGTGGCGAAACTTTCGGCAAAATCTTCTACTTTTTCAGTAGAAGCATAATCACTTATATAAGGAGGTTTCCCCCATGGTCCTTTACTGCTCTCCTTCCCGAAAAGTCCGAAAAGGGCTGTTTCGAAATCTCTGGTATGGCCGACTTCATGGGTTGTAACAAACTTTGCCCAGTTTTCTGAAATATTCATTTGCTCTCTGGAAAGCCTTATAAAAGGGGAAGAAGGAACAGGATAAGCCAGGCCTGCAGCATCAGGAAGAACCTGATCCATGTTTATACTTTTGACTGCATTTATATCTTTTAAGGGAAGTTTATCCAGTGTAGAGATAACCATAGCCTGTTCTTCAGCACTCATATTTATCAAACTCGGATATATAAAACTTGGAAATGCTTTTATTGTTTTGAAAAATTTTACCCCTGTATCAACGGAATCCTTTAATACAGAATGGTTGTCCAGATATTTCGATGTCTGAACAGCACCTTTCATAAAAGCCTCTTTCCCTTTCAGGAATATGCTCTGTTGTCTGGCTATATTGCTCTCATTCGTCTGACCTTCTCCTGAAGAGCTGAGTGTTACCTTATCCTTACGTTCTTCTTTTTCTGTTTTTGGTAATGATATAAGTTTATTGCCTGTTTGGACCGGTGTTTTATTGATTATCATAACAATCCTCCCGGATGATATATAATTCACTTTTCACGACTCACCATAATCGTGACGCGTAACGCGTAACGCGTCACGGGTAAGTTTCACTTTTCACCACTCACCACTCACCATTATAAATCCTTACTCTATATCCATACAAGAACCTTATGTTAACATTATGTTAATTTTTTATATCCATAGAGCATCTGAATCCTGTATAAGGGTCAGACGCATAGGATCTGTGGATACTTCTTGTGGCGCAGCGAAGACCTCCCGGCATATCTATACCCCATGAACCTCCTCTTGTCACTTTATGGGTAAATTCATAATAATTATCTCCTGCATAATAGGGATAACCGGGATAGACTCCGTACCAATCGGCACACCATTCAGCTACATTACCAGACATATCCATTACGCCGTAAGAACTTGCACCTTCGGGAAATGTTCCTACCGGTAAAGGCCCTCTACCGTCATAAATATCAGGCATAAGTTTGATCAGATTTTTCTTTTTCATTTTCCAGTTATTACATTTATCTTTATCCCAGGAATTCCCCCATGGCCAGAACCATCCTTTTGTTCCTCTTGCGGCTTTTTCCCATTCTGCTTCTGTAGGAAGCCTTTTCCCTGACCATTTTGCGTAGGCCTTTGCTCCGTACCAGGAAACCAGGATAACCGGATAGTTTTCATAACCTTTTTTTGGTCTGAAAATTCCTTTTTGATCCTGATATAAAAGGCAGTTACTGGAAGTTATTTTAATATAAAAAACACCTTTTTCCTCTTCCTGGTTACCTGCTTTATTCAGAAATTCACAGTAATCCTTATTTGTCACTTCATATTTATCTATATAATAGGACGGAAGGTTTACTTTATGTTTCGGATATTCCAGTATATACCATTCCTCACATCCTCCCAGAAGCCCTATAGTGCTTTGTATCTGGTTCTGATCTGTTCCCATCATAAATTCTCCTTCAGGAATAAGAACCATTTCTCCATGGTTATTTACAGAAGATGGTATTTCCTGCGCCATGGCATTTAAAGACAGTAAAAGAAAGAATATAATTAAAAATTTTTTCATAAATCACTCCTGATAGACAAATTGTTCCTTTTGTTGCTTTACCCTGGTTACAAACAGAAGAGCACCAAAGATACAGAAGACTCCTCCTATGAGTATAGTATACCGGGCACCTATATTCTGTGCAAGAGAACCTGCAAGAATACTGCCTAAAGGCATGGTGCCGGAAAAAGACATTGTATAAAGGCTCATTACTCTGCCGCACATGTCTTTTTCTGCAGTGGTCTGTATAAGAGTATTGCTGGATGTAAAAAATACAATCATGCCGTAGCCTGTTAAAAAGATTAATACCATAGATAAATAAAGATTGGATGAAAAAGCGGCACCTGTAAGACCAAGGCCGCATATACATGCCCCTGCAGGGATAAGTCTTTCAAATCCTCTGTTTGTTTCTTTTGATGCAATGGTAAGAGCTCCCATGAGAGCACCGAGCCCTGAGGCAGACATCAGGAAACCCAGTGTATGTGGCCCTCCATGAAAAATATCTTTTGCGAAAACAGGCATAAGGACACCGTAGGACATACCCATCAAACTGACCAGAGCCGTAAGAAACAGTGTCATTTTAATGGGAACGGAATTGAAGGCACCGACAAATCCCTCTTTCATGCCCTGGAAAAATTCGGTTTTTTTCCTTTCTTCGCCGTTAATTTTCATGAAGAGAAGTGCAATTATAATAGCAATAAAACTTATGCTGTTAATAAGAAAACATATGCCTTCTCCTGCAGCTCCTATAATCAGTCCTGCTATTGTAGGGCCTACCAGTCTGGCCATATTGAACAGAGAAGAATTCAGTGCTATTGCATTACCAAGATGTTCTTTGTTCTCAACCAGGTCATTTACAAATGAATGCCTTACAGTCATATCAAAACCGTTTATAATACCTGCAACAAGGCTTAATAATATTAAATGCCATATGGTTATACGGTTGTATATGACAAGCATGGCAAGAGTAGAGGACTGAATCATATAAAGTATCTGTGTTATGAGCAGAATATTTTTCCTGCTCATTCTGTCTGCTATAACACCTGCAAAAGGTGCTATGAGAAAAGCAGGGAATTGAGACGTAAAACCTATGGCTCCGAGCAGAAAAGCCGACTTCGTCAGACGATATATGAGCCAGCTCATTGCTGTAATCTGGCACCATGTGCCTATGAGGGAGAGTCCCTGTCCTATAAAGAATAAGAGATAATTCTTTGAACCTAGGGAACGGAATACCAGCTTTACAGTACTATGACGATTGGCCATTTTTTTTCAGGCTCACGGAGTTCAGATTGAGATTCTTATTTTTATCTGAATTCTCCATAACTTTCCTTATATTATTTTCATGTTCATTTATATAAAAAGGTGTTATACCGGATTTTATAAGAGAAGTTAATGATATATTCTCTTTCGAAGGTTTTTTACCTTTTTTGAGACACTGTGAAACCATCTCTTTTAAACTTTCCAGGTAATATATATTATCTTTTATAAGTCGGCTATCGTGCCTTTCCCCGTGAGATGGTATTACCCTTGAAAAATTCATTTCATCAAGATATTTAAGATTTTTTATGTACCTATCTATATGAGTGCCCTGCAGTAAAGGTATGGGATCTTCCACCATATCACCTGCGAGAAGGATATTTTCCGGCATTACCATTATTACGGAAGAATCTACCGAATGGCCCGGCATGTATTTTATTTTTACAGCAGAGTCTTTGTCCTGAAATATCAGCTCACTGTCAAAGATAAGATTCGGAGGCGTAATCTCAATATGTTCCTTTACCAGTTCAGGATTTTTCTCTGACATGTCTTTTAGAATGTCTTCTCCTTCTGCAAGGATTAATTCCAGACATTTACTGTGTGCTATTATGTCGTAATCCTTGAAAGCAGAATTTCCCCATATGTGATCGAAATGAGAATGGGTATTTACTGCATAGATTCTTTTTTTCATATTATGGCAGTAAACCAGAACGTCTTTTATAGATGATGGCCCCATATAGGTATCTATTACGAATATCCTTGTTTCTGTTTCCAATACCGGCAAATTAAAGCAAAACAGTTCGGAAAAGTGGAAAATAGATAATTTTGACATATATACATCTCCATGTTACTGAAGTGAGTAGTGAATAGTGAAAAGCCAGAAAACCTTATCTATCTGGTTCATAACATATTAAAATATTAATTGCTTATGCTCAGGTCAGTAAGTTTTTATTATAGTAGTTTCATATAACTACTCACTACCCACTTATTATAGTTAGTTTCATAACTATCCATCAATAATGACCTCGTAATGCGTAAAGCGTAATGCGTGATGTGCAGGGATTAAACCCGTCACGCGTTACGCGTCACGACGACTTAAATTCTAATAAGTTATGAAATACACTATAAAGATAGCTTAACATGATAGAAAAAAATTATAAGTTAACCCGATTACAGGAGTTACACAATCTGAGCTTAATATCTTGTTAATCTCAAGATAAAATGTTAAAATATTTTTATGATTGATTATCAGGAGGGGTACATATGCAAATTTCCAGTAATTATAATGTAAAGAATCACTATATACCGTCAGTGAAAAAAGAATCAATAGATATATCTCAAATAGATACTTTTCAAAAATCACCTGAAACGGGGGATATAGGCCCTGTCATGACAGGAAAAACTGATGATATTCCCTGGCGTAAAGATCAGCGTCCTGCAACATATCTTGGTACTACGGAAGATGGAAAAATTCACATAGGTAATGTAAGACTGGGCTTTAAAGAAGCAGAGCAAAAAGAAAACTGGCAACCGGTATTTAAAGAGGTATCAATAGATCCCTCTAAAGTAAAAGATGTTTATTTTGTCGTGAAGCCATTCAGCCCTGAATGGATTGCAGGACATACTCTGGCATATTTTGAATTTGAAGATGGTCATGGCATGCAAACACCTGACGGAGAAACTCAGAACGGACTGGTCGTTTCTTTTGAGGCACGACTCAAAGAAGGTCAGACCTACAATCCTATCCATGGTATGAAAAAAGATGAGTATAAAAGTGTCTATCAGCTTGGCTCATGGAAAGATGTAGTGCAGAAGACCTGCAGAAGAGAAGGCCGCAAACTTATAAGATATAAACTTAACCTGACTCCTGAGCAGAAAAAGGAATTTTTAAAGAACAGTATTGATGCTTCTTTAAAAGATATAAGCAATGAATCTTATCATACTACGAGAAATAGCTGTTATTCAAATCAACTTCATCTGTTAAATTCAGTTCTGCCCAGAGAGCAGCAGATAAAAGAATGGCTTATACCCGGGGTATTACACAGTCCTCAGACAAGCCTTCCAAAAATGGGAAGTTTTGTCCTTGGTTCTAAAGGTATTATAGATGATACCGGCCCTGTTATGACAGAGCCTGATAAAACTCTTTTCCCTCCTGAAGAAAAAAAAGGATCTTTTATAAAAAATGCCATAAAGAAATTCAGTGAAATGAAAGGCTGGCATATTATGTCAGGCGTTGCAGGAGTTCTTCTCGGCACAGCCCTTGGAAGTCTGGCTCTGCCTGCCGTAGTGGCTCTGCCGACAATTGGACTGGTAGGAGGAGTCCTGAGTGAAAAAACTTCTCACTGGATGGAAAGAGAAAGTCATACTGTAACAGAACCTTCTGAAAAGTATTTTCAATAAAGAACCTGATTGACCGGTTTCATTTCTCTCATGGATGGTGGCTGTGACTGAAGTTACCACATTTTACGTAAAGCAGGTGATTGCATTTGTAATTAAGATACACATATGTAGCATCTGTTTTATATTAGGTCTGTTTCTTTCATGTTATAGCAGTTCCATGCCTGCCTGTAATACCGGATACTCTGCAGTAAAAACACCTGTTATAAAATCTGTATCAATGCCGGTATTTTTTAATGATAAATTTCAGAGTGAAGCATTCGAAACAGAACAGACGGCTGTAATCTCAGAAGGTAATGCCCATGCAATACTTGCTGCTCCGAACCATCAATTAAAAGTAAATGAATATTTTTCAAAATCCCGGTCAGATATATCTGTAAGATACGATTATGTGAAAAGTTCTTATATAGATCTTCCTCAAGATAGCAATAGAAACAGCCCATGTATTGATAAATGTAAAGGCAGATCTCCTCCTGAAAGATAAATAGTCAGATCTGTCAGAAAATAATGAAAATTCCTATGATAATCTATTTTATATTCAGGAGGTTTTTATGAAGCCGTCTTTATTTGATGAAATGATAATTATTTTAACCCTTTCTGTTATTTCTTTATGTATTTGTTTCAGGTTGAAGATTCCGGGTATAGTCGGATTTTTTATTGCAGGAGCTATTGCAGGCCCCTATAGCCTGGCTCTGGTAAAATCTGTTCATGAAGTTGAAGTTCTTGCAGAGACAGGTGTTATTCTGTTGCTTTTTACTATAGGTATAGAATTTTCCATAGCACATCTGGTACAATTTAAAAAACCTGCCCTCATGGGAGGTTCACTTCAGGTAATTTTTACTATTCTTTCTACATTTTTAATCTTAAAATTATTCGGTTACAGGACAGGTGATGCTATTTTTGCAGGTTTCCTTGTATCCCTGAGCAGTACGGCTATTGTTTTAAAAATTATTCAGGGAAGAGGCGAAATGGACAGTCCCTATGGCAGGGTATCCCTTGCCATATTAATATTTCAGGATATTATTATAGTTCCCATGATGTTGTTCACCCCTCTTCTGGGAGGAAACAGTATAACATCTGATACTTCAATTCTTTTAATTATAGTAAAAATAATAGCTATTATAGCCATCGTAATAACAGGTGCAAAATGGATTGTACCCTATCTTTTATATAAAGTAACAAGAACAAGGAGTAAAGAACTGTTTATACTGACTGTCGTATTAATATGTTTCGGAGAGGCATGGATAACTTACAGTGCCGGTCTTTCTCTTGCACTGGGAGCTTTCCTTGCAGGAATAGTAATCTCCGAATCCGGATATGGTCATCAGACTATGGCAAGTATTTTACCTCTGAAAGATTTATTTATGAGTTTTTTCTTTATATCTATAGGTATGCTTTTAAATATACGGTTTCTTTACGAAAATTTCTGGATTATTCTCCTTGTAACTGTTATTGTTATTTTAGTGAAAAGCTTTGTTGCAGGTTTTTCCACTCTTTTACTGGTCTATCCTTTTCGTACAGTTATTTTAGCCGGCCTTGCCCTGTCTCAGATAGGAGAGTTTTCTTTTATATTATCGAAAACAGGTATTAAATTCGCCCTGCTTTCAGATTATGCTTATCAGATATTTATTTCCGTATCGATTCTTACTATGGCTCTTACTTCATTTATAATAATGCTTGCAAAACCTCTGTCACATATGGCCTTGAACGTTCCTGTAAGAATGAAAACAGCCTTTTTATCCGAAGAAGAAGGTGAAGAACCTGATAAAAAAGATAAAATGGAAAATCATGTGATTATAATAGGCTTCGGAGTGAACGGAAGAAATCTGGCATGTGCCTGCAAACGTACCGGCATCCCCTATGTAATCATAGAATTGAACCCAGATACTGTCAAAAAGGAACGGAAGAAAGGTGAACCGATTTTCTACGGAGATGCGGCTTATGAAACAGTTCTTCAGCATTTTAATATAGAAAAAGCAAGGATTGTGGCTATAGGTATAAATGATCCTCCTTCAACACTCAGGATTACGGAATCTGTCAGACGATTGAATAGAAGCATATATATTATTGTGAGAACCCGCTTTGTTCTGGATATGGACTCTCTTTATAAACTCGGAGCAGACGAGGTTATTGCAGAAGAATTTGAAACATCCATTGAAATATTTACCAGGGTGTTAAAGAAATATTTTATACCATCGAATGAAATTGAAGAGATAATTTCCCGCTGCAGAAGTGATAGATATAAAATGTTCCGTACCCCTGACACAGGCAGCACTATTCAGGATTTAACCTCCATACCTGCTATTGAAATTACGACTGTTCGTATCGGTAAGGTTGCCGATATAACGGATAAGTCTTTAGTAGAAATTGATTTGAGAAAGAAGTATGAGATTACCCTGCTGGCAATTCAGAGAGACTCTCAGATAATAGAAAATCCTGACGGAAATACTGTTCTGAAGGAGAATGACCTTCTTGTATTACTCGGAACTGCAGAGAAAATAGCAGGTTTTTCCAATCTGAAATAAAACAGGGCAGGAATTACGCATCAGTTCACTGCAAGGAACGTAATGACGGAGCAATCCCACTGGTATAAGATTCGACTGTGTCATGAATTTTGTGTAAACCTCTATCGAAGCCTTATTTCATGATAAGTTTACACAAAATATCTTATGCTCTCTAAGATTTCCCCCTTATCTCTCGAAAAATTTTTTCTGTCATGTTCACATGTTCGTTTCCCGGTCAATTGCGGCAATTAAATACTTCATTCTTTTGCTGTATTTTTCCTTCAACATATTTACTCCATGTCTGAAGGCTTTTTCTTCTTCCCAGCATTTACATGTTTTACCTTCAAGAGGTTTTACTTGATGGATTTTACAATTTCTGGTGCCATCATCGAAAAATACACATGGTGTGCTGATATCATACAATCTTTCCCCGCATAAAATTTTATTTGCAATGTCTGCCCATTCATGACGTCGTATGGTTCTTATGCCATTGTTTATTACAGTATAATGTTCTATAAAAGCCGGGCCAGACATATTCAGATATTCAGCTATTCTCTCCGCTTCTTCCTGAGTAAGGCTGCATGGCCATGTCCAGCAACATCCTCCGCATTGAACACATTCATCTTTCCCCAGTTCATAAGCACCCGGATGGGTGACAGATCTTTTATCCAGAGTATTGTGATAATTATCTATGGCTCTGTCCAGACTGCTGTCAAGATATTCTACTATTGTGTTGAAATATATACATAGAGCATGTTCTATGGAATTTAAAATTTCCAGAGTACTTGATTTTTGAATTTTCATATATCCCAGTTGTCCCCAGAAACTCCAGTAAATTTCTTCCATGTTTATACATAATTGTACTGACATAAGCTTCTACCTCCAAAATTTCCCTGTCCCATTACAGGATTGAGCATAATCATGTAATAACAGCCTTCCTCCCGGCACGCGTTATTGTATTATTTATGCTCACTAAAGTAATTATATCATAAAATATCCGATTAAGATCGTGCATATTATACTATTTAGCTTTAGACATAGTAGTCTGCCTGCCTGGTGTTCCGGAGAAAAAAATATCACGGCAGCACAGGTATATTTTATTGAATTATAATGTAAAGTAGCATGATATAAGCTGTAACTGTTATAAACGTTCCAG
>JAKPQU010000158.1 GCA_029555925.1 Bacillota bacterium | reverse complement strand
TAACAGGTAAATACCGTCTGCCTGCCTGATGCTCCTCCGAAAAAAATCTAAACTGGAACGTTTATAACAGTTACAGCTTATATCATGCTACTTTACATTATAATTCAATAAAATATACCTGTGCTGCCGTGATATTTTTTTTTCCGGAACACCAGGCAGGCAGACTACTATGTCTAAAGCTAAATAGTATTATATGTATTTTTTAACCCTTTTATTTGAAGCAATATTACGTTTTTATAGATAATTTATGTAAAGAAGCAGAATATATGCCAGAGGAATTTTTTATATGAAAAAAATGATCGGAACTGTTATAAAATACTATTACTGAGGTAAACATAAATAATACATATATGCTCCCGTGAGGCCTTACGCGTAACGCGTCACGGGAGGAAAACGTTTATTAAATGCTTATGCTCAGGTCAGTACATGAGGAAGATAAGAAAAAATCAGCATTGAAAAAAATTAGAGTAACCTTATTATTACTGTAATATGTTACACTATGTAATATGTTACACTATGTCTGATATACATGTTGAAGATATAAGCATAAAAGCTTTATTTTTATAGTTAGTTTCATAACTTTCCATAAATAATGACCTCGTGATGCGTAAAGCGTAATACGTGATGCGCAGGTATTAAACCCGTCACGCGTTACGCGTCACGACAACTTAAATTCTAATACGTTATGAAATATACTATAATGACCCGGGCATAAGTATGTGCCAGGAGTTACGCAAAAAATAAAGGAAAAACAAATAAGATTCTATCATTGCGAGCGAAGCAATCCCATTATTACAACAAAAATCGTTGGGATTGCTTCGTCGCTACACTCCTCACAATGACAAAATGTGTAAGTCCTTATGTACCTATATGGATTATTGCATATGGAGTTTTTCTCTAATCTATAATTCCTGTTCTCACTTCCGAATTATGCTTGCTGTTAATCCTTTTATAAATATCGCATTGTTTAAAGTTTTTCCCGCAATAATATAACAGGGAACTTATATTACTGCTGGTCAGTCTGAAACAGTAACATTCATCACAGGGATGTGATATAAAAGGACAATATTCATTATTATCTGTCATAATATATTCTTTCTTTATGAAAAGTTGCCCCTTGAGATGGGCAAAAGGTTTTTTTATGTTAAGTAATAAGTGAAAATAATAGCAGAATATATGCCACGGGAACTATAGGTTATAGTTAGTTTCATAACTATCTATAAATAATGACCTCGTAATGCGTAAAGCGTAATGCGTGATGCGCAGTGATTAAACCCGTCACGCGTCACGCGTTACGCGTCATGACGATTTAAATTCTAATAAGTTATGAAATACACTATACATTTAATCAGTTACGCATTTTTAAAATAAAAACATCGATAAACCTGTGTCATTGCCGTGTACGCGGGAATCTACTGCAATTTTACGAAAAAGCTTATGGAACCCCGCAAAAACTGGGATGACAGACAGTTAATGCTTAACTCCTGTTTAAATAATTTATAAAAAACCTTACAGACCGTAATCTCTGATTTTTCTGTAAATAGTCTGACGGCTTATGCCAAGCAAGTCTGCTGCTTTACTTTTATTCCATTTGACTTTTTCGAGTACTTCTATTATGGCCAGTTTTTCGTCTTTTATATATGGAGCAGGAACCGGAGGAGACATGTGCCTGAATTCTGCCGGCAGGTCTTCCATTGTAATAATAGATTTTCTGGCAATGATAAAAGCATGTTCTATTGTATTTTTCAGTTCCCTTATATTTCCCGGCCAGGAATAATCCATAAATACTCTCTGTACGTCTGTAGAAAGACCTGTTATATTTCTTTTAAATTCTCCGTTATATTCTTTAATGAAAAAATCTGTAAGGAGAGGTATATCTTCTTTTCTTTTTCTCAGGGGAGGTAATTTAATTTCCATTACCTTGAGGCGATAATAAAGGTCTTCTCTGAACTGTCCTTTTCGGACTTTTTCTCTTAAATCTCTGTTTGTAGCTGCTATAACCCTTACATTTACCCTGATGGTTTTACCGTCTCCTACCCTTTCAAACTCTCTTTCCTGGAGAACTCTCAGAAGAGCAATCTGGGTGGAAGGTGATATGTCGGATATTTCGTCCAGGAAAATCGTACCTCCGTCTGCCATCTGAAAACGTCCGATTTTATTATGTATTGCTCCTGTAAAAGCGCCTTTTACATGACCGAAGAGTTCGCTCTCAAGTAAGCCGGGTGAGAGGGCAGCACAGTTCATCTTTACAAGGGGATATCTACTGCGAACACCTTTATAATGAAGAGCTTCTGCTACCAGCTCTTTCCCTGTACCGCTTTCGCCTGTAATGAGAACATTGCTGGAAACGTCGGGGAGTGTGTCCAGAAGAGAGTAAATATCCTGCATATCTTTACTTTTTCCGACTATTCCGGCAAAACTCTTTCTCTCTGTAAGTTCTTTCTCCAGAGCATAATATTTTGTTTCATCTCTTATAACCATAACAACACCTGAGAATATGCCATTTACATCTATAAGAGGAGAAGTACTTATTGTTATAACCTTTATGGAAGTGTTAATACATTCAATGACTTCCATTTTTTGAGGTTTTTTCTGGACTATAGTATCCATGGCGATTTTAATGCATTTATTACAGTTACATTCTTTTACAAGCTCTTTAAAGGATTTTCCTATATCTTCACGGGAAAAACCAAGAATATCCCGGACTGCAGGATTTAATTCCGTAATGTTTAATTCATTGTCCAGTGCAATAATTCCATCGCGAACACTGGTGAAAATTCCTTCGATATTTACACGATATTTCTCTTTTTCTTTCTCTATGGCTTTTTCCCTTAATGTTTTTTCCATTTCATGTTTGTAAATAGCTACCTCTATGGTAATATGAAGAAGTCTTTCGTCAAAAGGTTTTATAATATAACCGAAAGGTGCCGTGAGTTTTGCTCTTTGAAAGGTCAGTTCATCTGCACAGGCTGTGAGATATACAACAGGAATATCATAACATTCCTTCACTTTTTCTGATACCTCTATTCCGTCCATGTTCCCTTTCAATATAATATCCATAAGGATAAGATCCGGTTTCATTTCGCTTATTTTGCCTATAACTTCCTCTCCTGTATCAACTATACCTGCTACTTTATAACCAAGATCTGTGAGCATAGACTCTATAGCCATTGCAGAAACAATCTCGTCTTCAACAATCAGAATATTCAGAGGAAACATGTTGCATTTAAACCCTCCAGTTATACATCAAATTTTGCCTCCCTGTAGCTCTCATAATGGTGAAGAAAATATGATTATAGTGTATTTCATAACTTATTATAATTTACTGACCTGAGCATAATCATGTAATAATAGTTTTTCTCCCGTCACTCGTCATGCGTTACGCGTCACGACGACTTAATTTCTAATAAGTTATGAAATACACTATATAATATTATACTTAAATTATACCCGATAAACAACCAAAAATCGCTAAGTATAACTAAATTTTTTCAGTAAATATAAATTTACCTTATAAAGTGTTACAGGGAGAAATTTTAATATCTCCGGTCAGGCACATTTTATCTTTGCATATTATGATGACTCCGATGATGGACGATATGTTCTCTGCAAATTCTACTGCTTTATTGAAATCCTCCGGACCTGAAACAATATTCCCTATGGCTGTGGCTGCTGCATCTGCAATAGAACCGGAAGGCGATACGACAGCGACTGCATCTGCTTTGCCAAAAGAAAGGGAAGGGCCTACTGTACCGGATGATGTTGCTACTGCAACAGGAAGAGATGAGCCTTCCAGAGCTATGGCTATTTTCCCCGACAGTGGAGAAGAACCTGCAAAGATTCCGACTTTTCTGGATTTTCTACCTGTAATAAAGAGATCTCCTCCGTTTTCTATGATTAATTCTTCCGAAAAGGGCAATAAATCGCGGGCAACATATTCTGCTATGGCTCCTGCCACCGATGCCATAGGGCCAACTCCTGCAATGGAGGCTGCCTCTGTCATATCCTTTATTAAAGGACACATGTCATTTATAACAGGAAGAGGGGAGAGGGACGTTTTAAAGAGGGGAACATGTGATATGTGGTCTATTATTGATTTTCTATGTTTTTTTAAAGAAGTAATTGCTTTTTGTGAAATATCTTTTAATGCTCCGATATATAAGTCGCTTTCCTGTACCGAAACCCTGAAATATACAAGATCAGAGCTTTTCATGTTTTTTCTGTAAGTTCTTTCAATATATTCTTTCATATTAAATTACGATTAAGAATGAGTGAAAAGTGACTATATTGTATTTCATAACTTATTAGAATTTAAGTCGTCGTGACGAGTAACGCGTGACGGGTTTAATCACTGCACATCACGCATTACGCTTTACGCATTACGAGGTCATTATTTATGGATAGTTATGAAACTAACTATAATTTCCTATTCTTTTCACTTTCCACTAAATCACATCAGTGCCGTTTCATCTGAGATATTCATACAGTACGTCTCCTGCCTGCTTCAGGGAAAAGGGATCGCAGTTTTCAGGAGTATCTGACACTGTATGCCACGGCGGGTAATCTATATCTATAAGTATGGTTGCAGGGATTCTTTTTAATATAAAGGGAATATGATCACAGACTATATATTTGTATGTATCAGGTTTGGTGAAATTATAGGCAGGGTATTTCAGATTTCTGCCAAGGCGAAATAGTTTCAGTGTCAGTTCTTCACAATTTTTATGGATAAAACAGTGGAGATCTACATCCAGTTCCATGTTTTTGCCTCCCACCATGTCAATAATTATTACTTTATCAGGAAGTTTATCAGGATTATCTTCTACATATCTGTATGCTCCGAGAGATACTTCTTTACCATCTATACGGCACCAGTCTTCTGCATCAAAAAATACTATCTCTACATCGCATTTCGGTCTTTTTATATTAAACATTCGTGCCAGTTCCAGTAAAACTGCTATACCTGATGCGCCGTCATTCGCTCCCAGAACCGGTTTCTTATGGTTGGCAGGATCACTGTCTTCGTCCGCATAGGGTCTTGTGTCGTAATGAGAACCTATAAGGATACGACTTTTTCTGTTTCTTCCATGTATAGTTCCCCTTATATTTTTACATATACATGGTTTGTTAAAAAAATTTTCTTCAAATATATGGGGATTAAATTCATCTACAAGCTGTGAAAGTTTATCGGACAGGTAAATCTGGATTTTTTCATGAGCCGTACTTCCTGCAGGTCTGGGACCGAAGGCTACCTGCTCTTTTATAAACTGAAATGCTCTTTCTTCATCAAATTTTAATGGTTTCATTTTATTGTGAGCAGTGACCGGAGAAAAAATCTTAAACGCTTAATTGACGGGTGACACAGAGGGATATTATAGTGCATTATAGATTAAGCTTCTCCTATAATAGATCTTGCTTTAGGGCCTTTAGACTGTATATCTTCTACCATTCGATCGGTTTCATTCAGCAGATAGTCAATATAAAGGGCCATTTTAAAAGAATCATTTATTACTTTTATATTTTTATCTTTTTCTATAAAGTTTATATAATTATTTATAATTTCTATGGCTTTATCGTATATGTCGGTTACATGTGCGTCTACAGGTTTTATAATGAATGAAGTCTGTTCTTTAATTTCCTGAGAAGTCTCCCGGCCGGTAAAATATTTCTTTTTCTTTTCTTCTAACTTTTTCCTGTCTCTTTCGAGTCTTTCAAGCATTATACGAAAATATTTCTCTTTATCTTCCAGATTGCTTGTATAAATACTTTTGAGTTCTTTTCCTGTTTTTATAAGATATTGAGGAAGAGAAGTTTCTTTTTCTTCATGATGGATTTTTCTGTAATTACTTACCAGTTCGGATGCTTTCAGGATAATATCAAAACTTTCTTTCACAAGGGTAACATTATTCCCTTCTATGGCTTCAATGAAATTCTCTGTTATTTTTTTGCAGAGTTCCAGTGCCTCTATACCGATTTTATCACTTTCATCATGGATGGAGTATCTGTTCCTTTCTGATTCTATTTTTTCCAGATCCCTGTAAAGCCTTGTAAGGACTTCTTCTATAGCATTTTCTGCTTCTTCTCCGTCCATTGTGGCATGGATATGTCTTAATTTTTTTCCTGTTTCCGTGAGATAATTTACCAGGCCCAGAAGTTTCAGCTCTTTGTCATGTCCGGCCAGTATTTCCTGAAGAGGTGCTGAAATTATTTTAATCTGTTCCATAGAGCTCCTCAGACAGGACAGATCTTTTTGTTTTTCTATGAATTCCCTGTATATTTCAATCGTATCGGAAGCTTCTTCGAAGATCTCTATTATCTTTCTGTCTACAGGACAATCATAATCATAAAGTTTTTCTTCTTTTTCTATAATGATGGAATCCTGTTCAAGGGTTTCAATAAACTCATCTTTACTGTCATTTTGTTCCAGCTTTTTCCCGATATCCAGAAGATGCAGGAGGAGGCCATTTATTTTCACCGCATCATCAAAGGTAAGGGCAAGTTTGATCGACGGAGGAGGCATGTCTGCATATATGTCTATTTCTATAGTTTCTGCCATGTTTTTGAGGTGTTCAATCTTTTTCATGGAACTTTCAAGCAATTCAATATCTTCTTCATCTATAAATTCAATATAATGTCTGATTATTTTTTTTAGTTCCGAAAGAAGACCGGCAATTTCTTCTGATAGCTCTTTTTGTTCTTTCAATGTTTCTTCATAATCAGAAATGGCTTTTCTTCCTTTTTCGATTACTTCCAGATAATCTTCATAGAGTTCATCTATTTCCTGATTGGATATAGCTTTAAATGTTACTCCTGTTTCTTTTAATGTATCAAGTAACTGCAGCAGGTAAATCTTTTCTTCCTTCTTAAGTTGCATTACCATCCTCTTCTCTGATTATAGTTACTTTCATAACTTATTAGAAATTAAGTGCTTCGTAACTTAAGCGTTACGCGAGGATTATCTGTAATTTGTATGAACTACACTATACATATAACAGGTACTGTCATTTTTTATTATAGTGTATTTCATAACTTATTAGAATTTAAGTCGTCGTGACGCGTAACACGTGACGCGTGACGGATTTAATCCCTGTGCATCACGCATTACGCTTTACGCATTACGAGGTCATTATTTATGGATAGTTATGAAACTAACTATCTATACTTTCGCAGATTTTAGAAAAAGCCTTGACTTTATTATAGTGTATTTCATAACTTATTAGAATTTAAGTCGTCGTGACGCGTGACGGGTTTAATCCCTGCGCATCACGCATTACGCTTTACGCATTACGAGGTC
>JAKPQU010000157.1 GCA_029555925.1 Bacillota bacterium | reverse complement strand
CTGGAACGTTTATAACAGTTACAGCTTATATCATGCTACTTTACATTATAATTCAATAAAATATACCTGTGCTGCCGTGATATTTTTTTCTCCGGAACACCAGGCAGGCAGACTACTATGTCTAAAGCTAAATAGTATCAGATATTTTTCAATACAGGAAGGACATGTTTGATAAGGACTAGAAAAGTAATTTCTATTTACAGCTAATTTCATTACGGAGGTAATTTAATGTTTAACTTTTGCAAAAAGTCTTTTCCTGTCATTTTCTTTCTGTGTTTTTTCGGATGTATTTTGTCTTATGGAGTGGCAACAGTACAGACGTCTTCCGATATACAATCAGATAAGTCTCTTGTAAAACTTCATATACTTCATATAAATGATTTCCACGGCGCAGTTGAGTCTTTTTTAGATCCGGAAATTTCCCGTGATAGTAAGACAGGAGGAATTGCCTGTTTGAAGACATTAATTGATCGGGAAAGAGAAAGAGACATTGCCGGCACAATAGTTTTGAATGCAGGAGATATAGCAGAAGGAACAATGATTTCCTATATTTCCAGAGGAAAAGTTGTTACAGATGCTTTTCAGCAGATCGGATTTGATGCCATAACTCTGGGAAATCATGATTTTGCCTGGGGTTTGGATGACCTTAAATCTATGATGGACAATCTGAATACACCGGTACTCGGTGCAAACATAATAAAAACTTCTGACGGAGAAGTTATGGATGGAGTAAAACCGTATATAATTAAAGAAATGAAAAATGTAAACGTTGCAGTTATAGGTCTTGATACGCCTGATATAGCACACTATGTAGATAAATCCAGAAGAGAAGGTCTTGAATTTAAAGGTTCGGCAGAAACAGTGAGAAAAATTCTTCCCGAATTGAAAGGAGCAGACCTTATAATAGTCCTTTCTCATCTCGGAGCAGGTGAAGATGAAAAACTTGCAGCAGAGGTTAAAGGTATTGATATTATAGTAGGAGGACACAGTCACACTAAACTGGAACATGCCAGAAAAGTTGGAAATACTATAATTGTTCAGGCCGGCTCTCAGGGGAAATACCTGGGGAAGCTGGATCTCTATATGAAGAATAAAAAAATAGTAAGTTACAGTTCCTGTCTTATTCCTGTCATTACAGATAAAATACCACCGGATCCGGAAATAGAGAAAATTATTGCTCCTTATATTGAAGAAACTGAAAAGGTCGGCTCTGAAATTATGGGAGAAGCGTCTGAAGATCTCATATATGGCCATAGATTTATGGGTAAGTTAAATCAGATACATGCAGATTCAATCTGGAAAAAATCCGGTGCTTCCTGTGGCATATGTAATTCCAGAACATTGAGAGGTAATATAAAAGCAGGTCCTGTTACAAAAAAAGATCTCTACAGTGCTCTCCCTTTTACGGAAGAAGGATTTGTTACACTCACCATAAAAGGTAAGTATATAAGACAGCATATAGAAAGGTGTCTTTCCGACGGTGCAACAGAACTTGCCATCCCTGCAGGTTCTTTAAAATACACTTATGATCCTTCAAAACCGGACGGTCACAGACTGGTTTCTCTTACAGTAGAAGGAAAAGAAATGGATGATAACATGGAATATTTTATCTTTGTAAATGAAACCATGGGAAGACATAAGGATTTTGACACGGCAAAAGACAGAAAAAGAATAGGTTCCTGTCAGGATGAGTTTTTTGAATATTTTAAAGCCAGTAAAGTGCCATGGGACAATAAAACTGATGACCGTATTACCGTTATTCATCAGTAATATTTATAGTGTATTTTATAACCGAGGGGTCGTGATGCGTGACGCGTAACGCGCAATGTCATTAAGTTAAGGAATATTGTATTTCTGCTTAAAGGATTTGCCTCTTATTTCCTCTCCCTTGAGGGAGAGGATTAAGGAGAGGGTGTTTTTAAAAAGGCTATGTTTATAGCTTCCAAT
>JAKPQU010000156.1 GCA_029555925.1 Bacillota bacterium | reverse complement strand
CTGGAACGTTTATAACAGTTACAGCTTATATCATGCTACTTTACATTATAATTCAATAAAATATACCTGTGCTGCCGTGATATTTTTTTCTCCGGAACACCAGGCAGGCAGACTACTATGTCTAAAGCTAAATAGTATCAGGTTCTGGAGCAACGAAGTCTCCGAAAATAATGACCTCGTAATGCGTAAAGCGTAATGCGTGATGCGCAGGGATTAAACCCGTCACGCGTCACGCGTTACGCGTTACGATTCTCATATAAATCCCATAAATCCCTGTCTATTTGACCCATCTTGGGAATCCGTCCCAGTAAGAATTATTTGTCAGGTTAATTACTTTACTTCCGTCAACATTTATAATACATATCTCCCAGTAGTTGGATTCTGCCGTAGTACTTCTGTTTGACATAAAGGCAATTTTTTTACTGTCAGGAGACCAGCAGGGGGAACGATCGTCTGATATAGGATTATTTGTTATATTTACCTGATTGGTGCCTTTTACAGTCATGATATAGATGTCGTCCTGACTGTCTTTATGACAGCTATAGGCTATTTTTGTTCCGTCCGGTGACCATGCAGGTTCTTTTTCATCTGTAGTGCCGGCTCTGGTCAGATTGTGCTGGCCGCTTCCGTCGGAGTTCATAATAAATATTTCAAAATTCTGTTCTCTGTTGCTCGCAAAGGCAATTTTTGTTCCGTCCGGCGACCACGAAGGTTCTATATCATCCTTTGCGGTTTTCGTCAGATTTACCTGGCCTCTTCCGTCTGTATTCATTGAATATATCTCAAGATTTCCATCTCTCCAGCTTTCAAAGGCTATCTTATTATTTTTAGGTGACCAGTCGGGGTTATCATTCCAGAAGGAATTGCCTGTAAGATTCCTCAACTGTGTACCATCCTGGCTCATTACATAGATTTCCCTGTTTCCTTCCCTTGTTGAGGTAAAAGCTATTAATTTCCCGTCAGGTGACCAGCATGGGTTTGTATTATAATTGGTATCATGAGTTATATTTACAGGGGATTTGCTGCCTGATTTTATTACCCATATATCTTCATAGTTTTTGTTTTTATCCCACGATGTATAAACGATTTTTCCCATATTTAACGTACCGGCAGGTATATTTGTTACACTTAACGGAGCCGTAGGAGCAGCAGAAACTGCCGGTGTCGGTACATTTACCTGGGCCACGGGAGTCTGGTTCTGCAATGAAGTTATACTGGTTGTTGTCATACCTGTATCGGCTGTGGTTTGAGGAATTGTCATGGCAGGGGCGGCACCTGCCGTAAAATAAGAATAACCCATATAATTTACCTGTTCATTGTTTACATAGACGTTTATGGGCCCGCTTGTAACATTCTGGGGAACTATAACATATATACCATCGGCCTGAATGGATTCAATGAGAGCTGTAACACCGTTGAAGTCTACCCTGTATATGCCCAGATTTCCTGCCTGGACATTCTGGGCACTTATTTTTACCTGTGAACCGGGAGGGCCCTGAAGAGGCTCTATTTTTGTTATAATCAATGGCCCTCCTGACTGATTACCTGTGGCAGGAGGAGGTTCTTCGAACTTATAGCCGCAGAACGGACAGAGTTTGTATTCCACTTTGCATTCTGCCCTGCAGTTAGGACAGGTTTTTTGCTGGGCAAGAACGATAGAAAGGGATATAACAGTGATTATAACTATAAGACATAATATTTTTTTCATATAACTTCCTCCATCATACAGAAATATTAATTTTTTTTGAAAAAATTTGTAAATTGTTCGAATTTAAGAGAACTGTTTTCTCTGTCATATTTACCGTTTTTATAAATAATAAGACCTTCTTTTTCGGCTATGGACCTAAATGTATTTGTTCTCAGAAACATAGTAAAGATTTTTATAATACTCTTATCCCACTGTTTTATACTGGGATCTTCCATAATATTAAGGGCTTCTTCTACGAAAAAGGCTCTTCTATAGGCACGGTTCGAAGTCATTGCATCAAAGGTATCGGCAATGGAAATGATCCTTGAACCGAGCGGTATGTCTTCTCCGCTGACACCCATCACATAGCCTGTGCCATTATAGGTTTCATGGTGAAAACATGCCAGGTGTCTTGCTTCATCAAGGTGAGAAAGGTTTTTAAGTATGACGTCTGTCATAACTACATGTTGCTGTATTTCCTTTCTTTCTTCATCATTCAGAGCTCCCGGTTTTTTCAGCACACTGTCACTTACACCGATTTTACCTATATCATGCAATATGGCAGCAGTTTTTATTAATTCTACCTGATCATCAGGCAGTTTGAGTTCCTGCGCTATAAGTCCGGCATAGAGTTTTACCCTTTCCACATGGCCTGCCGTATATTTATCTCTCACTTCAAGGGCGGCATTAAGAGAATGGATAAACTCCATAAGGAGCATTCTTTCTTTTTCCCACAGGCCTGCTACATTGATGGCAGTCGCGAGCAATTGACTCATATGTTCCAGTTCTTTTAATTCATCTATCTGGTAATAAAATCTTTCTTTACTTGCAAGATGAACATTTGCGATTGCTCTGTCCTGTATAACAAGAACATGATTCATCCAGCATCCATGTTCGAGTTTTTCAGATATTTCAAGTTTTTTCGGTGATTCTTCAGACGTATCTGAATAAATCTGACTCTTTTTTGTAACTATGGCATGACGGATGCTCTCCATAAGTACTCCTGATTCTACAAGCATACGCCAGTCTTCATCTTTATAACCCTTTGTTATTCTTAATTTTATGGCATTTTCTTCTGTAAGAGCCATATGATTTATATCAAAATCTTCTCTGATTATTGCAAGGTCTGCTCTGTCTGCACCGAATACATCTACTATGACATCAAGGATTTTCGGTGCTACTTTCTTTAAATCCAGGTGAGGCAGGTTTATTTCTCCTATTATTTTTTTATAACCTTCTTTTAGTTTTTCAGGATCTATATTCAATATGTTCAATCCTTTCGCGAAATTTATCTGACAGTGGCAGGAGTATATCCCAAAAGCCATCAAACCCGTTTCGGTAGTGACGAGCTTTCGAAAATTGCCATGGCTCTTTGGTTACAATACTCACTCTTCACGATTCTCATATAAATCCATATGAAATAAATATCTGGATATTTGCATATTTTCCTTTAAAAAGCTATCACATCTGAAACATTCGGGGAAGCGGGTTTTAAGCATTATATGCCTGGCCTGTTTATACAGGTCGCCTTCCCATATTTCTTTGAAATTTTTCTTTTTAATTTTCCCTAGTACTCCTACATTTTTTGTCATACAGCAGATAAACACCCTTCCCCTGGGAGATATAAAGGAATGAAGCCATGGAGCAAAACAGGGAATTTTTTCATATATACCCATAGCATACAACCCTTTTGATGAAAATTCAAGAGATGAAAAAGTTTTTCCGAAAGGGAAAGCCTGGTCAGGCCATTCCCACAGGTTATATTTATTACCTTTTTCATCAAGAGCCGGGCCTATTTCAGTATTATATTCCAGGAGTTCGTCATAATTTAATTTAAAATCCAGGCCGAGATGGTCGTCTACAGGTATGAGGAGGAGATAATCTATTGCCAGATAAGATGCCAGTTCAGGCAGTTTATAAAGGCTTTTATAATTTAATTTACTGACAACAACATTGAGTCTTATTTTGGTGTTGCTTTCAGCCAGTTCTTTTTCTTTTACAAGGTTTTTTATCCCTTCTATGGTTTTTCTCCAGTTTCCCGTCCCTCTGATGCTGTCATGAATTGATTCATCAGGAGAATCCAGGGAAACCGATATGGTTTTAAAGCGACTGTGAATGGATTTTTTTGCCATTTCTCTGTTCAGGAGAGTTCCGTTTGTTGTAAGATTTACTTTTATATGTTTTCTGTGTTTTGCATAGTCGGCAATGGTAAATAAACCATCCCACAGAAGAGGTTCTCCTCCAGAAAAATGTATTTTTTTGCAGCCCATTTCCGAAAGTTCCTGTACCAGGCCGAGGACTCTTTTATAGTCCAGTTGGGTTCCTCTCATCTGTCTTGTGGAATTACACATGATACAGGAGAGATTACAGTTCCATGTAAGTTTTATTTTTACACTTAATGGTTTATAGGGACTCCCTTGTTTTAGAGAGGAAATAAATTCTTCTGTATTATGTTTTATACTGCTGATTTGATACATATCTGAAAAATTATTCTAAATAATAAATTGGTACCCCTTACCTGCCCGGTGAAAGGGTTAAAGTAAATAAGACTCTACGTTGCAACTTCAACTAATGGAATGTATGTAAGAATTGCCCCTCCTGTGAAAGGGTTAAAGTAAATAAGACTCTACGTTGCAACCTGCGAAAATCTCTTAAATTTTACTCCCGAGTAAATTCCTTTTATCATTCCTGCTACCTGCCTGCCTGAATATTGATCTAACTTTGCCAGTGTTGCTTTCATAGAAATATGGTTTTCCCCTTTACTTACCTTTGAAATTACAATATTAGGGGTAAGTTCATAGTTATTATAGACTCCGTCATTAAAACGGACCATATCATAACATCTCTGATTTATATCCAGCCGAATTTTCAGAAGAAATTTTTTTCTGAAATATCTTTTTGTTCTGTGATCTACCTTTATTTTTTCTCTTTCTTTTGTATAGACGCGGACTTTCAGGATATTACCGTCAAGCATGGTAAATCTAAAATCTGCTGTTTTATATTTATATTTTATTCTCCTTACACTGGAAAATCTCGGCTCACTGGCCTTCTGGTCAGATTCTATCGGTCTGTTCCTCGGTGTAAGTTCACATGTCAGAGTCATAGTTCCTTTATTCCTTAAATCATCTCTTACTGCTTCTATTATTCCCAGCATCATATCAAGTGATTCTTTTTTCTTGCTAAATCCTGATTTATGTTTCACTGCTGCCATAATACTCATAACTACGGCAAGGATAAAAACCAGAAAATATACCCAGAACCTGTATGAGGCATCTTCTGACGGCGAAGATATAAATATGAACGGTATCAATGTAAAGAGTGAGATAAATAATATTGCTCCCAGGCATCCGAATACCCATGGCTTTTTACCTTCTGTTACAAAGGTATCCGTTGTATCTTTCAATTGCCAGTAAATTTCATCAACAGATCCTGTAATTTTAAAGTTTTCCGGTAATTTCATAAGATAGCCCCCCTCTGGATTATAGTCACTTTTCCTTTATTTTTTCTGACCTGTAAAATAACGGAATAATTATTTATTATTACATACAGGTGTACACCTCAGATTAACTTTTTCTTTGGGAGGTGAGAAATTTTTAGTTACAGTTTATTATAAATTTTAATATTTTTTTCTAATTCTTTAGAAGGTGAGAAATTGTTAATGACTCTTTCTCTTCCTTTTTTACCCATTTTTTCTCTTAATTCTTTATTGTCAATCAGTTTTATCATGCCGGAGGTTAATTCATCTATATTCCCGGGTTTTACTATTATACCGGTTTCCTCGTTTTTCACCAGTTCCGGTATGGCTCCGGCCGAGGTTGTAATAACAGGGAGTTCACATGCCATGGCTTCCAGTATTCCGTTCGGCATGCCATCTCTCAGAGAAGGCATAATAAATATATCAAGAAGATTATAACATTTAATAATATACTCCGGCAGAACAGGCGGTAATATGTGCAAATAATTATTAAATAATTTATTTTCTTCTCTGAAAAATTTTACAATATCAGCCATTTCCTGTCTCATGGTACCTATTAAAAAGAGATGGCTTTTTCTCTGTTTTAGAACAAGTGAGAAAGCTTTAAGAAGGCTATAAATTCCTTTTTTTGCCTTTCCTTCTCCTATAAAACCTATGAGAGGTTCTCCTTCCTGAATGGATAAATCGGAAATAATTTCTCTGTCGCCGGGGTTTTTCTTAAACAGGGAAGTATTTACCGAATTATAAATGACGGTTATTTTTTTTTCAGGAATTATGGTAGATGCAATAGATTTCAGGTTTTTTGACACGCATGTTACAGAGGAGCAATTTTTGAGAGTCCATTCTATAAGAGGAAAATCATTCCCGGAGAATATGTCTTTTTCCAGATCATTACCTCTTATACTCACAACCGATTTTATTCCTTTTAATTTTGCCGCCATAGTTCCAGTGAAGCCGGCTCTTGAAGCATAATAAGAATGAACAATGTCAATCTTATGTTTATCTATAATTCTGCATAATTGCTCAAACCATGAGGATTTTGTATCTGATGAACCGGGAAATTTTCCGAGATGATATACTGTAATTCCCTCTTCAATACGTTCCTGTTCCTCACCGGGTAACAGTTTACCTGATAAAGTGGAAATAAAAACAGAAAATCCTTTTTCTTTTAACATTACTGCCAGTCTTTTTACAGAAGTTGCGACTCCTCCTATAGACGGTGGATAGGAGTGGGAAAGAAGGACTATTTTCATTTCAAATAACCCTTTCTGTTAACTTGCATCAAACTGATCGTCTTTAAGACCGAGAGAGTCGTATAATCTGCCTGCATCACCTGCCCATAAAGCATGATTTCTATCGAATAATGCCATTTCTTCATCTGTATAAATATCTTCTTCGTGAAACGGTGTTACAGGTTTACCTGCAGTACATTCAACACACATGACACCTGCACTGGTAGGCATGGCATGTTCGTTACACATATCTCTGTTACATTTTATACAGCGACATGTTGCTTTATTCGGACACTGACGTGTAAGAATTTTTCCCGGTATAAAGTTACATCTACCCTGTTCCTGCATAAAATCACCTGAAAATTTAGAGACTGTAAGATATTTTGTGTAAGTTACCATAAAATAATACTTTAAGAGAGGTTCACACAAAATTTATGACACAGTCGAAATTTTATATTAGAGTAAGTGCAAAAAGTAATGTCCGAAAAAGAGTAAGTAGCTATTTACCTATTGCAAATATGCAGAGAACCTTTAGGACAAAACTCTTTAGAATTACTCTATAAATGCAAAATTCTATAAAAAATAGAAAATTCCTTTGTTTATAGTATTTCAAAAAAAGTTTACATAACATTTCTCCTGAATTTTTTTTAAACAATAATTTCGTTAAGTCAAAGCTCCGTGATATAAAGGGATTTATATAGTGAAAAGATAAAGTTATTTAACTATGTAACGAATGGAGGATTTTATGATATAATTTAATTATTTTAGAATTTTTTGAAGATTATAAGTAATGTGATAGATAGATATAATTCCGTCTATTTGCGGGAAAGGAGCAGAATATGAATATTGATAATGAAGATATAAAGAAACAGGCTGTTATCAAGGTAATAGGCGTAGGTGGAGGGGGCTGTAATGCAGTAGGCAGAATGATTGAAATGGGCGTACAGGGTGTTGAATTTATAGCTATAAATACTGATGCACAGGCTCTGGATATGTGTAAAGCCGATCTTAAGATACAGATAGGCATTAAACTTACGAGAGGTCTCGGTGCAGGTGCCAGACCTGAAATAGGTCAGAAAGCTGCCGAAGAAAACAGGGAAGATATTGCCAATGCCATATACGGTGCAGATATGGTTTTTATTACGGCAGGCATGGGAGGAGGAACGGGAACGGGCGGAGCTCCTGTTGTTGCTGAAATAGCCAGAAGCACCGGTGCTCTCACTGTAGGAGTTGTCACAAAACCTTTTGCCTTTGAGCTCAGACATAAAATGAAGCTCGCTGAAGAAGGGATAGGAAGATTTGAACAGAGAGTCGATACCCTTATTACTATTCCAAATGACAGACTCCTGCAGGTAGTGGAGAGAAAGACGACCTTTCGCGAGGCTTTAAGGGAAGCAGATGATATTTTGAGACAGGCTGTACAGGGTATTTCTGACCTGATTGTTATGCCGGGAGAAATAAATCTCGATTTTGCAGATGTTAAAACCATAATGAGCAATGCAGGCACTGCCTGGATGGGTATAGGAACAGGCCAGGGGGATAATCGATCTGTCGATGCTGCGAAAGCCGCCATATCAAGCCCTCTTCTTGAAACAAATATAAATGGTGCGAGATCTGTGCTGTTTAATATAACGGGAGGGGAAGATCTGACCCTTACAGAGATTAATGCAGCTGCAGATCTGATAGCAGATGCAGCAGACCCGGAAGCTATCGTTATTTTCGGAACAGCCTGTGATGAAACTATGGGTGAAAAGGTTAAGATTATTGTAGTGGCAACGGGTTTTACGAAGAATGTAGATGGAAATATATTGCCAATAAAAGAGAAGATAATAAAGAAAATACAGGAAGTGTCTCCATACAGAACATCTACAATAACTCTGCCTTCATTTATGGAAGGTAATCAACCCCGGGAAACGGACAGAAATGTTTCCATACCGTCTTTTCTGCAAAAATTTAAGAAAAATTAGTTTTTCCCGGATTTTTATATTGTTAACAAAAAGAAACAGGTTGTTACTACCTGTTTCTTTTTGTTACGAATTATTTTTTTGAATTATTTTTCATATGAAATTAAACGCGTGGAAAGATTGTTGTGTATTGATATTTTTCTATATTGTTATATGTTGTTACGAATTATGTAATAAAAAAATAAATGTTAAATATTTATTTTAATAATTACGCTATTAAAATTATTTTTTTCTTAACTCACCTGCAGCATCTGCAGCGATCATAGCATTGAGGACGTCTCCCGGAGTAATAATTCCCGCTTCATGGTGAATGGCTTCCGCCGGGTCACAGGCTTTCACAGCAACCTTCATCAGTTTATTCCTGTCAATATTTTTCAGACCAATATCGGCAAATGTGGTAGGCAGACCTATTTTTTCGCAGAAAGAGTAGACTTCTTCCATTTCCTTAGGAGAGGCATCTGTAAGGTAAAGTCCGGCTAAAACGCCGAAAGCTACTTTTTCACCATGATAAAAACCATGCGTTTCTTCCAGAGCAGTGAGGCCATTATGAATGGAATGAGCTGCCGCCAGCCCGGAACTTTCAAAGCCAATACCGCTCAAAAGTATATTTGCCTCTACAATGTGGTTCAGGGCTGGCGTGATAATATGTTTTTCACAGGCGATTTTGGCATCTATGCCGTATTTCAGCACTGTGTCATAACAGAGTCTGGCAAGATTGAGTCCTGTCATTGTACTGTACCCGCCACATGCATTCTGAGATCTGGTTCTTTCACACGATCTGGCTTCAAACCATGTAGCCAGAGCATCACCCATACCGGCGATTAAAAATCGCGGAGGAGCACCGGCAATGACTGTCATGTCAACCAGTACCACCTGAGGGTTCATTTTTTGATAATAAACTGATTGAAAATGACCTTCCTCGGTATAGAGAACAGCACATCCGCTGCATGGGGCGTCTGTTGATGCAATAGTAGGAACAATAATTACAGGTAATCTATAACGATCGGCAATGATTTTTGCTGTATCTATAGCCTTGCCACCGCCCATACCTGCGATAACATCTATATTTTTACCGGCTATAATACTGGAAATACGATTTAATTCACTTTCACAGCACTCTCCGTGAAAGGATTCGATACAGATCGAGTCTCCGGTTGAAGAATCGATATATCCCTGAAGAATTTTGTTTCTTGCCGTACGGGATGCAATAATTAATCCTTTTTTACCCAGTAATTTAACCCACTCCGGTAATTGGCTCAGAACTCCTTCTCCCTGAATATATTTACCCGGGAAAACCGCTTTTAAGAACATATTTATTGTTTCGCTGATTTTATTATACAAATCTGTATAAAAGTTGTAATCAACGAATTCCCTCCTTCATTATGTTTCTGCAATTTAAAATTTAAGTGAAACGTAATTATAGATTGTTATGAAACTAACTATAATATTATTCGGTATCTCCATATAATTCCCCTTTAACCTGCTTTGTCTGACCTTTTTATAGCATTATAGTATATTTTTAAGCACTTCTGATGGTATATTTCTGTCACATAAAATAGTAAAAGTCCTACATAAAAATAAGCTATTCCCCTATATTTTTTACTCCTTTTTTATATTATAGTGACATAGAAATGAATTTCTCCCTGATTTCACAGGGTATTCCATATAGTTTAAAGAGAAGGTGTTAATATGAGTTTTACAGGTTTTACAACAAATACGGATGTTAAAGTTGAAAACAGTATTATTGTATGCCATAACGATGGACATCAGGAAATACTCAGATGTTATGACAGAGTCATGGAATTTGAAGATGACAATATAAAGACTGTTAACAGAAGAGGCTGTCATCTTGCAGGTCTTGGAAGATATGGAGAAGCTGTAAAGTATTATGACAGGGTCATAAAAATAGATCCCGGTTTGAAGGAAGGCTGGTATAACAAAGGTTCTTCCCTTGCCAGTATGGGAAAATACGAAGAAGCACTCGAATGTTATAACAGGGTTCTCGAACTTGATCCTTATAATCTGGAAGCACTGAAAACAAAAGCTATTATTCTGGTTAATCTGAAAAGATATAATGAAGCTGTTGCCTGTTTTTACCATGCCCTAAATATGGACAGCAAAGATATAAACCTGTGGAATAATCTGGGTTCTGCTCTGGATGAACTCGGTAGATATGAAGAAGCAATAAACTCATATAACAGAATTTTAGAGATAGACAATAAGAATATAATGGCTCTTAATAACAGAGGGGTCGCACTGATTAATCTCTGTAAATATGAAGAAGCAATCAAGTGTTTTGATACTGTTCTGGATATTAACCCTGCCTTTAAAGAAGCATTTTTCAACAAAGGTACTGTTCTATATTATCAGGATAAGTATGACGATTCTATTGTATATTTCAATAAAGCTCTTGAATGTGCCCCGAAGGATATGAAGGTTCTGAGTAATAAAGGTTCAGCACTGTCATGTACCGGGAAATATGAAGAAGCACTTACATGTTTTGATATGATGCTTCAGGCTGGCTATGAAAGTCCGGACCTGTGGTTTAACAGGGGATGTGTACTGGCTTCTATGAATAAATATGAAAAAGCCTTTGAATGTTTTGATACCTCTCTTTCTATGGATTCTTCTATACATAAAAAAGCCCTTGGTTATTATGAGGAACAGCTGAAAAAGAAACCTTTTTCTTCGAATATATGGTATTGTAAAGGTTTAATATTATATTATCAGGGTAATTATACTTCAGCCGTTACATGTGCGGATAAAGTTATAGAATATGACTGTAATAATAAGAGAGGAATATCCTTAAAGGAAATAGCCATGCAGAAGAATTTAGAGTAAGTACAAAAAGTAATGTCCGAAAAAGATTAAGTAACTATACTTTTATGCATAGATAATTGCATAAAAAATTCAGTCAAAATACAAACAATGATAAAATTTTCCCTGGTATTTTCATGATGCAATTGTCTTCAAAATTAAGTATATTTACCTGGTGCGAGTATGTAGAGAAACTTTAGGACAAAACTTTTTATAACTACTCTAAACTTATAACGTTTCCATTGCGGCAGAAATATTGTAAAGGTATATATAAAACTTATGACAAGAATACTTGTTGTTGATGATCATCCGATTGTCCGAAGAGGCTTAAAACAGATACTGGGAGAGACAGAAGATATTATTGTGGCAGATGAGGCGGACAGGGGGCTGGAAGTGTTAAAAAAGATTAAATATCATAGATATGATCTGATTTTGCTCGACCTGTCTCTTCCTGATATGAGCGGCCTCGAAGTTTTAAAAGAATTAAAGAATAAAAAAATAAATATACCTGTTCTCATATTGAGTATGTATCCTGAAGAGCAATATGCCATAAAATCTTTTCAGGCAGGGGCAGCCGGATATATTACAAAGGAAAGTCTTCCTGATAAATTAACAGATGCTATTCGTCTTGTAAGAGAAGGGAAAAAATATATTACACCATCTGTGGCAGAATTATTAGCTCTGAACCTGGAACAGGACAACAGTAAATTACCTCATGAAAGCCTTTCGGGCCGTGAGTTTTTTATCATGTGTATGATAGGTTCCGGGAAATCTATAAAGCATATTGCAGATGAACTGTCTCTGAGTCTCAAGACCATCAGTACCTATAAAGCCAGAATGTTAAAGAAAATGAAAATGAAAAACAATTCAGATATTATACGATATGTAATTCAAAATAAACTTGTTTAATTTATAGTGTATTTCATAACTTATTAGAATTTAAGTCGTCGTGACGCGTAACGCGTGACGGGTTTAGTCCCTGCGCATTACGCATTACGCATTACGAGGTCATTATTTATGGATAGTTATGAAACTAACTATATTAAGTTCTCTAAAATTCAGGAGGTATTTTTAATGGTAATTTCTGAAAAATCTATTACATCTTCTGAGATCTGTTTTATGACAGCCACAGAAATGACCGAGCATATCAGAAACAAAGAGCTTTCGGCACTGGAAGTTATGGAAGCTCATCTTCTTCAGATTGAACAATTAAATCCAAGATTAAATGCCATCGTGACACTTGCAGGAGAAGAAGCTCTGAAGCAGGCAAGAGATGCTGATAGAGGTAAAGTGACTGGCCCCCTTCATGGTATCCCTGTAGCACATAAAGATCTGCTTGAAACAGCAGCTATCAAAACAACCTACGGTTCTCTTGCATATAAAGACAATATTCCTGATTTCGACTGTATACCTGTGGAAAGGATAAAAAAAGCAGGAGCAATTACTATAGGGAAAACAAATACCTCTGAATTCGGAGCGGGAAGCCAGACTTTTAACAGTGTTTTCGGTAAAACCTTCAATCCCTACGATATGACAAAGACCTGCGGCGGAAGCAGCGGAGGGTCTGCTGTGGCACTGGCATGCGGCATGGTGCCTCTTGCAACAGGCACTGATGCTGCAGGTTCTCTCAGAAATCCTGCCAGTTTTTGCAATGTAGTCGGTATGCGTACCTCGCCGGGACGTATTCCCATATGGCCCGTATCGGATGGATGGAACAGTTTTTCAGTAGCAGGGCCTATGGCAAGAACTGTATCGGATATAGCTCTCCTTCTTTCTGTCATGGCAGGGCCTGACAGCAGATCCCCCATATCAATACAGGAAGAGGGACATATCTTTTCCCGTTCTCTGAAACGTAACTTTAAAGGAGTAAATATAGCATGGGCAATAGATCTGGGAGGTCTCCCTTTTGAACCGGAAGTGAAGAAAATTGTAGACAGTCAGAAAAAGGTTTTTCAGTCACTCGGTTGTAAGGTGGAAGACAGTGAGCCTGATTTTACAGGCGCAGATAAAGCTTATAAAGCATGGAGAGCCTGGGATTATGAACTTATTCTGGGAGAAAGTCTGAAAAAAAATAAATTTAAATATACATTGCTGAAAAATATAGAAGAAGGTGAAAGAATCACAGGCCCACAGCTTGCCAGTGCAGAACGTATAAGAACGGAGCTCTATCATAGAATAAGACTTTTTATGGAAAAATATGAGTTCTTTATACTTCCTGTAAGTCAGGTAATACCATTTGACATAAACCAGGAATATGTAAAGGAAATTCAGGGGGTAAACATGTTAACTTATATAGACTGGCAGAAAACCTGTTATTACATATCACTGGCAGGCAATCCTGCCATAGCAGTACCATGTGGCTTTACAGAAGAAGGATTACCTGTAGGACTTCAAATTGTGGGACGTCATAAAGATGAACTGGGTCTATTACAGATTGCCTATGCTTTTGAAGATGAAACAAAATTTTATAAAAGACGACCACCTGTGGTGGATACAATAGAAAGGAGAGAAGATACATAGTATCTTAACGGGGTGAGCATAATATAGTTAAGGGTGAAGAGAAAAAGGTTTTATTAAATATAAATGCTCAACCCGGTATATAAATATATGAAACATATGCCGCTAGAATCTATAAAAGTTCTTGATTTTTCCCGTGTCCTGGCCGGACCTTATTGCACCATGCTTTTAGGAGATATGGGAGCTGAGATTATAAAGGTGGAACAGCCCGGTAAAGGCGATGATTCCAGGTCTTTCGGCCCTCCTTTTATAAACGGTGAAAGTGTGTACTTCTGCAGTTTTAATCGTAATAAAAAGAGTATTACAGTAAATTTAAAAACAGAAAAGGGACATGAAATTATAAAAGAACTTATTAAAAAATCAGATGTGCTGGTTGAAAATTTTCGTCCCGGTTACATGAAAAAAATCGGCCTGTCCTATGAAGAAGTGGAAAAGATTAATCCCCGTATCATATATGCTTCTGTTTCAGGATACGGCCATACAGGGCCTTACAGTTCACTCCCCGGATATGATGTGGTTGCTCAGGGCCTATCAGGAGTTATGAGTTTAACTGGAGATCCGTCCGGCATTCCATATAAGGCAGGGCCATCAATCGCGGACCTCATAGGTGCTCTCTATACCTTTCAGGGTATATTACTGGCTCTTATTGCAAGACAAAACACCGGTAAAGGACAGAGGGTAGATGTGGCACTCCTTGATAGTCTCCTGTCACTTCTTAACTATCAGGCAGGCATGTATTTAGCAACAGGTATATGCCCCGGACGCAACGGAAATCACCATCAATCCATAGCACCGTTCGGAACCTTTAAAGCTTCTGATGACTATATAAATATTGCAATCGGAAATGATAAATTCTGGGATATTTTCTGTGATGTTACCGGCTGTGAAGATATTAAACATGATCCGAAGTTTGCAACCAATCCTGCTAGAGTGAAAAACAGGGATGAATTATGTTCAGTTATTCAACATATAATCGGTCAGAAAAAAGCCGAAGAATGGATTTCATTGTTCCATAAACATGGAATACCTGCGGGAGGAGTGCTCAGCCTGGATAAAGTTGTGGCACAACCGCAGATACTGGCCAGAAATATGGTAGTAGATATTGACCATCCCACATGCGGCAATATGAAACTTATAGGTATTCCTGTGAAATTATCAGATACTCCGGGAGCCATAAAACTACCTTCACCGCTTCTGGGACAGCATAATGAAGAGATTCTTTGCGGGATGCTTGGGTATGATAAACATGAGGTCAAAAAATTTTTAGAAGAAGGGGTTCTTTGATTTTTTTGGGAAACATCTCCTATTAATCCGGGGAAGCTTTAACGTTTTGTGGAAGCTACCCCTATAATCCGTTAGGATTTAGCGGTGGGAGCGGTCACTCTCTGCATATGTACAGAAGCTTTAGAAGAACTGGAGAAAGTGGTCAGATATCCGAATATAGCAAAAAGACATAAGTTATCTGAAGATGAAATAAAACAGTATATTGAGTATGTAGAAGAATTTGCTTTCAAAGTAAATGTAACCGAAATATATTTTTATGCATAGATAATTGCATAAAAAATTCAGTCAAAATACAAACAATGATAAAATTTTCCCTGGTATTTTCATGATGCAATTGTCTTCAAAATTAAGTATAGATAATGTAGTAAAAACAGATCCATCTGATAATATTTTTCCTGCCTGTGCACTTGCAGGAAGTGCAGATTATATCGTGAGCGGTAATTATCATCTCCTTGACCTGAAATCATATCAAAGTATTAAAATTATAACTCCCAGAGATTTTTATGACATCCTAATTACAGTGGGTAATACCAAATTGCTTTAATTAAACTGAATAATTTGAATAACAGGTAGATACTGTCTAAAGCTAAATAGTATAAGTTCTTTTAAAGATTGAATTTACAAATTTAAAAGCAGCACAACAACTATAAACTTCAGACCACCACTGAATGACTAAAATTAATGCAAGTTAACTTGCATTAATTTATATTTTTAATGTATAATTAAAGTTAAGTTGCATTAAGGAGGGAAAGTCAATGAACCGTGGGAGATATGTTAAGCTACTGACAGGTCATAATGCTTTTGTTCCAAATCCATTACCTCCGGAACCACCCGTGAAAATAGAAAAGGAAATGATGGAGTTACTGGAGCAGGCAAATAACTCTTTACTCAGACTGGATAGTCTGGGCTATGCTTTACCTGATTATGAAAATTTTATTGGAGCATATATACAGAAGGAAGCTCTTTTAAGTTCACAAATTGAAGGTACAAGAGCAACTATGGAAGATGTTTTCATATTTAATAGAATTTCCGCAGGAAATAAAGAAGTTATCCCTGTTTTTAATTATATGGAAGCTTTGAAATATGGAAAAAAAAGATTAAATGAATTACCAATGTGTTTGAGACTGATAAGAGAAATGCATAAGATTCTACTGGAAGGAGCAGAAGGGGAAAATAAAAATCCGGGAGAATTCAGAACCGCCCCCGTTATAATTGGCGGTGCTCCGGGGTATGTTCCGCCTCCTCCTGATCATCTTAAAGAGCTCGTATTTGATTTTGAAAAATACGTAAATGAAGAAAATACATATCACCCATTGATAAAGTGTGCTTTAATTCATTATCAATTTGAAGCTATTCACCCATTCCTGGATGGAAACGGAAGAATAGGAAGGTTGCTGATAACACTGTATCTTCTATGGAAAAACATTATAGAGGAACCTCTGCTTTATCTCAGTTACTATTTCAAAAAGTACCGGCAAGAATATTATGATAGACTATATCTTGTCAGTAGCCATGGGGATTTTGAACAATGGATCACTTTTTTTCTTAAAGGTATTATAGAAACATCTACTTCTGCTTTAAAAACAGCAAAAGACATAATAGATTTACGAGAGAGGCACAGAAAACTATTGATAAAAGGAAAGAAAGTGTCTGCCGCAGCTCTATTACTCTTTGAAGATTTGTTTTCTACTCCTTTTGTTTCTATAGAAAATATACAGGAAAAATATAATGTTTCCCATACAACTGCTTCTGCTGTTATAAAAAATTTAAAAGCTGCAGGCATACTTAAAGAAGAACAGCTTGATAGAAAAAGAAAAAATCAATTTAAATATTTTGAATATTTGAAAATTCTTTCTGAAGGTACAGAATTATAATAGCTATTTATCGTTATATTATTAATATCTATACTTTCGCAGATTTTAGAAAAAGCCTTGACTTTATTATAGTGTATTTCATAACTTATTAGAATTTAAGTCGTCGTGACGCGTGACGGGTTTAATCCCTGCGCATCACGCATTACGCTTTACGCATTACGAGGTC
>JAKPQU010000155.1 GCA_029555925.1 Bacillota bacterium | reverse complement strand
GCTCTTGGCCTTATAGGTGATACTTCTTCTATAGATATATTATGTACATCCCTTGGTGATGAACATGTTCTTGTGAGACTCCATTCCATAGAAGCACTGAGCCGTATAGGAATACCTTCTGTGGAAGCTCTCATTTTTTGCCTTACCTCTGGCAGGGAAAAAGTAAGAGAAGGAGCATGTGATGCCCTTGGCTTTATTGGCGATACAAGGGCTATAGATCCTCTTATACACACGCTGGACCTCTATGACAGCAGTTATGAAAATGCAAAGAATGCTCTTGTACGTATTGGAGAACCTGCTGTTGATACACTTATTCTTCATATGAATGATGGTACAGTCAAAAACAAAGCCTTTATAGCGGAGGTACTGGGTTCAATAGGTGATAATAAAGCCGTTCCCTGTCTGTGCAATGCTTTATTGAATGATGATGATCCGGTAAAGATTGCTTCTGCTGCCGCTCTTGGCTCTATTGGAAATAAAGGTGCAGTTCCTTTTCTCTGTACACTGCTTGATGGTTCATACAGTGATTCGGTCACGATCTCTGCTGTGGAAAGCTTGAAAGTCATAAATGATCCTTCTGCTATCCCTTTTTTAACAAAGTCATTGAATATGGATAGAGAAAGGGTCAGTCTTGCCATACTGAATGCACTGAATGTTATGAAGAAGGTTGATAATCCGGATTCTGTTATTCTATTGCTGAATTCTTCAAATCCTGTAGTCAGAGCATCTGCTGCCTCTGTTCTCGGTGTTACAGAAAGAGAAGAAGTAGTGGAACCTCTGTTGTCTGTTCTGGAAGATAAAGATGATACGGTCAGGCTTGAAGCAGTAAAAGCCCTGGGAAATACAGGTGATCCGAGAGCAGTGGAACCTCTTGTAAAGAGATTATATGATAAAAAACAGGCTGTACAGTCGGCTGCCGTCAGAGCTCTCGGAAAAATAGGGGAGCCTTCCATAGGACCTCTGATAAAACTTCTGAGAACAGAACATGCTTTTATAAATTTTTATGTAATAAACAGTCTTGCCCATGTGGGGAAACCAGCTA
This sequence comes from Bacillota bacterium, assembly GCA_029555925.1. The sequence continues at coordinate 14,934 of JAKPQU010000155.1, read as the reverse complement.
TTGCATCTATGATTGAACTTCTGAAGGATAAGGATAATACTGTGAGACAGGGTGCCGCAAAAGTTCTTATCCGTATTGGAGATAACAGTGCAGTAGAACCTCTTATTGAAGCTTTAAAGGATGATGACAGATATGTCAGAGCCTATGCCATTACGGCTCTTGGCAATATAGGCGATGAGAGAGCCGTAGAACCTATAAGTCAGAGTGTTGATGAATATGATTCTCTTTCCAGAATTAATGCTGTTTATGCTCTTGCACATATAGGGAAACCTGCGCATGATACGGTAGTGAAAAATCTCAGTTCAAATTCTCCTGTCATACGGGCATGTGCCGTTAAAGCCCTTGGATATATGGGCAATAAAGATGTAGTACCTGATTTGATTTCTGCCATGGATGACAGTGATATTCAGGTTCGTATGAATGGAGCCATATCTCTTGGCAGTCTGGGTGATAGCCGTGCCCTTGACGTGCTTATTAAAGCTTTGAAAGATGATTATAAATATGTAAGACTTGAGGCAGCCAATGCTCTTCTTTATATAGGCGACAGAAGAGCCATTGTTCCTTTAAAAGATGCTTTAAATATTGAAGGTGACGAAGAAGTTACAGGTGCTCTTAAGAATGCTATCAGAATGTTAGAACAGAGATGATTACAGTGAGCAGTTATCAGTGACCAGTGACCAGTTGGAAGTTACTGGTCACTGGTCACTGATTATGGAGGTAGGTTAAACATTGGATACACAGCCTTTAACAATGGATAAAGTTGTCAGAGGAAGATATAAAATTACTAATATTGTAGGCCAGGGCGGGCAGTGTTTTGTATATGAAGCAGAGGATATGGAGGAAAAGAAAAAACTGATATTGAAAGAATTGAGAACAGACCCTGAGGAACCTTCGATTCATGCTGAAAATATAGTTTTATTTAAGAAAGAATACGAAATACTCAGACGACTGGACCATCACGGATTGCCCAAAGGTTATGATTATTTTGAAGAAGAAGGAAATCATTTTCTTTTAGTGCAGGATATGGGAGGGAAAAACCTGGAGAGACTTCTCAGAGAGCAGAATACGCCTTTCGAAGAAGCTGTCGTTCTTGACTGGGCAATACAACTGGCAGATATTCTTGTATATCTCTATAATATAAAACCTTATCCTGTAGTAGTAAGAGATATAAAACCATCCAATATTGTAGTTTCAGAAGATAATCATATAAGCCTCATAGATTTTACTGTGGCGAAAGAATTTAAAGGACCCAATAATAATGATACTGTTCGTATCGGCTCCCGCGGTTATGCACCTCCTGAACAGTATGACGGGCATACCGAACCAAGATCTGATATTTATTCCCTGGGTATTTCACTTCACAGGCTTCTTACGGGAGAAGACCCGTCTTCAGTAGATTTTCATCTTAAACCTTTAAGGAAATATAACCAGGAGTTTTCAAAAGAATTTGAATATGTATTATTTAAAGCCACCGGAAAATCTCTTGATAAAAGATATAAAAGCCCGGAAGAACTCCTCAGGGATTTAAAGTTCGTCAAGGATAAATTTGACGGCATTCCCCATCCGGAATTTGTAATTCCTCGTGACATATATCCCCCGGAAAAACCAGCCAGGGAAGATACACCCCGTGTTAAATCATTTGCATTAAAAGCAGGAATCTGTCTGATATTGATCTCTTTAATTACTTTTATATGTTTCTATGACAGCTTAATAGCAAATTATATGCTTTTAAAAGCAGACAAATTATACGATGAAAGAGATATGAATGGTACCATAACTGCCTGTGAGCATGTCCTGAGACATGATCCTGAAAACCTTCAGGCCAATTATTATATTGGTGTAATATATTTTTACAGTGATAAAAGGCTCAAAGGCGAAGAGTATCTAAATAAATTGAATAGAGATCTTAATTTTTGCATCGATAAATTTTCCTATCATTATAAACGTTATCAGGATTTAAAGGATAAAGCAGAAGGAGCAAAAGAACTGGAAATAGCCACATTTCTTTCTGAGCTGGTTAAAAAGACTGTGGAAATCCCTGATAATCGCTAAACGATCCCGTAGTAATGAAAAAAGTTAACAATTTGTTTACAAATTTTTCTTTTAAAATAAATTTCCCTGTGTTATAGTCTTTATAAGAAAAATGAGGTGATTTATTTATGCTTGGAAGTATCGATACTAAAAAATGGGGTGCCCAGTTAGGGCAGTTAAGCAGTGGTCTTAAAAAAGCTACCAGTCAGCTTGCTGCCAGATCAAATGAATTTGTTGAAGGATTTAAAGGTGCATCGGAAACGAAACAGGCAGACAGTGTAACTATTTCATCTGCTCCTGAGGTAAAACAGGATACCTCTCCTGTAAATGAAGAAGCAACTCATGCAAACGGTACAACCGTAACAGCTCCTCCTGCCGGCGGACTGGATGTTAAAAAAGGTGTTACTATGGGAGTCGCAGCAACAGTAGGTATGATGACCCTCGGACCTATGGGAGCTGCACTCGGAATATATGCAGGTAACGAAATATCCAGACATGGAGGAGTAAAAGAAGCATTTCTCGCAAATCAGGAAAAACTTAAAGGAGTTTCCGGTAAACTTTCTGATAAATTTAAAGCTTTCACAGACTCTGTAAAGACAAATACTTCTACAGTTACTGTAGATAACGGTCTGAGCCAGACAAAGGTAGCTACAAATAAGGGTACAAATAGCAGTGTACCTCAGACTCTGACAATAATTGAATAATAATCACGAATATTTTTCTACGGTTCGGTTTGCTAAATTATTTATTGAACAATAATTGAATAATAATTACGAATATTTTTCTACAGTTCGGCCTATTAAATTATTTATTGAAGGCCAGCACCTGGATCTTGGTGTGTGAAGGGCATATTCAAGAGCTACTTTTGTCATATGCTCTATAAACCATTCGTAATAAAAATGAGTTATAGATTGCGGATTTGCATCAGGTACCAGATCTGTAAAGTCGATGGCATAGGGAATTCCGTCTTTTATTGCCCATTCTACAATATTCATATCATAGTCAAGGGCTTTACAGAGTTTTATAGAAGTATTTACGATATATTTCCCCAGGTCTCTTCCCAGATGTTTGTGATCACATATATATTCCCTCTTTTCCGGTATATATTTTACAGGACATACATATTTTTTGCCGAGAACAAAAGTACGGACAAAATGCTGGTATTCAATCTTTTCCTGAAGTATCATTACATGATGACCTGAACGATCATAGGCATCAATTAATTCGTGAAAATTGTTTACTATTGTCAGATGTTTCCACCCTACTCCGAGTGCCGGTTTCAATACAGCCGGAAATCCTATATAAGAAGTTATCTTGTCCCAGTTTAAAGGATAGGATAAATTCATGAGATCTTCCTGGCCTATAGGACGATAACATGGATCGACTCTGTAACTTTTTGACGGAAGAAGTACTGTTCTTGGAAGATTTATACCGGCTCTTTTTGCTACAGTATAATCGAAAAATTTATCCGGTTCAAATCTGTAAGGGTTATTTATTACATAACATCCCGATAAAAGGGCATTTTTTACATATTCCCTTAAAAATGGCAGGCAATGAGATGCTCTATCTATTATTACCGTATATTCGCATGGTTCTGCAGGATGTATTTCTGAAATTTTACACTTTTCTGCCCTTATTCCGTCTATCTCTTTTTTATTTATTTCTTCAATGAGTCTGTCAGGCATGGGCCCTTCTTCTCTGTGAAGAATTCCTATCTTTTTATTAAATTTTTCTTTTGTTTTACTCATCTCATAGCCTCTCGATTCGTGATGCGTAATACGTAATGCGTAATTAGTTACGCAAGAAATTTTTTTATATTTTACAGATTTTCTTGTCAGAAAAAGGAATTTTCTACATCTAACATAGAAATCCTTTTTTGTAACAGTAAATAATTATAACATCTTGCACTGGTTGGAAAAGTGATATAAAATACAGTGAACAGTGAGTAGACCATTCACTACTCACCATTCACTATTCACTATATTCAGGAGGCATATATGAGAAAATTTTTCATTATTCTTTTTATCCTGCTTTATCTATCATTAAATCCTTCTTTTGCAGGGGGAAAGGAATATATTCAATCTAACATAGATTATATTCTTTCAGATTCTTCTTTTTACGGAGGGAAAGTTTCTGTTTATATAAAATCCCTGAAAACCGGTGAAGTTATATATGATTATAATAAAGACCTGTCTCTGGCTCCTGCATCCAATATGAAGATTTTTACTACTGCCACAGCCCTTTATAAATTGACCGATACCTTTCGTTTCGATACGAATATTTACGGGAATGTCAGCAATGGTAAAGTAGAAGGAGATTTAATTATTTACAGTAACGGAGACCCGACACACTGTGTTTATTTCAATAAACCTCCCGTAAAGATTTTCGAAGATATGGCACAGAATCTTTATTTACAGGGTATAAGAATGATAGAAGGAGATTTAATAGCAGACGATAGTTTTTTTGATAGAAATCTGAGAGGAAAAGGCTGGAAAGATGAATATAAATTTGAATCTTACAGTGCGGAAATAAGTCCTCTTTCTTTGAATGAAAATGTTGTTGATGTCAGGATTTCTCCCGGTAAAGCTTCCGGTCTTCCTGCTGTTGTAACTTTATTTCCTCCTGCAGGTATATTCAGCATAGTCAATAAGGCAGTAACATCTAATAAAGACCAGACTATTTCTGTCTATCCCGGAGAAAATAACAATAGAATTACCATAGCCGGTTCTATACCGGTCAGTTATTCCACAATGGAAGTCTATGTGAATGTTCATCAGCCTGCTCTGTATACTGCTTCTGTTTTTGCAAAAATTTTGAAAGCCAGGGGTATAAAAATAAAAGGACATGTAAGGCTTATAGACCTGAAAAAAGAAAGTTATAAGAGAAATGAGCTTGTTCTGTTGTGCTCTCACAAGTCACCACCTCTGCCCCGGGCAATAGCCTATATAAATAAAGAAAGTGATAATCTTTCAGCAGAAATGCTCCTGAAAACTCTTGGAGGCATTTACAATGGCTATGGAACATCAGAAAATGGAAGCAGTATTGTAAAAGGATTTCTTGGTTATATTGGCACAGATGTAAAAGGTCTTACTATGGTGGACGGCTCAGGCCTTTCCCCGGAGAATCGTGTGACTGCCCGTATAATTGTAGATATCCTTACCTTTATGAACAATTCGGAATACCGTAAAAGTTTTATAGATAGCCTTTCCGTAGCAGGTGTAGACGGTACCCTGAAAAAAAGGTTCAGAGGAACCAGGGCAAATGGAAATCTTAAAGGTAAGACAGGTACCCTGAACGGAGTGTCAGCCCTTTCTGGGTATGTGACAACTTCTTACGGACAGTCACTCGTTTTTTCTATAGTCAGTAATAATGTTCCGGAATGGGCGGCAAAAGACGGAGAAGATAGAATAGTTACGGTGCTGGCATCATGTAAGAAGCCTATCTGACATCTGATAGTGAGTGCATTTTAAAAAGAGTGAAAAGTGAAAAAACGGCATTTTACTTACTTTTCACTACTCACTACTCACTTTTCACTGACTGCCATGGCCGTTACAACGAAGAATGAGAACCTATTCCTCTCTTCACCCTTCACCCTTCACGATTCTCATATAAATTAATTGACTTTTAATGTAATTTCAGTTAATATAATTTCTAGAGTTTAACTTATATAAATCGTGATCCGTAACACGTTACGCGTTACGATTTAAAAATTTTAGAGGTATTATGGAGCTTATTTCCTGTCCCCATTGCGGACATTCTAATAATTCTGATGAGGAAAATTGTAGTTTTTGTGGTTCATCTGTGTCCAGATACTCATCCGATGGAACTCTGGCACCTGGTACAGTTATAAAAAATTCTTATAAGGTCATCAGATTGATTAAAGCAGGCGGAATGGGTGCTGTTTATATAGGCGAAGATATGACAGGCAAAACTATTGCCATTAAAGAACTTTTTATAGATGAATCTTATGAAGAAAGTGACGAAGTCCTTATTGCCAGGTTTGAACGTGAAGCAGGTTTACTTGCAACACTATCACATCCCAATCTGCCAAGAGTGAGTGATTATTTTTATGATTTTGATAATTATTTTATGATAATGGATTATATAGAAGGAGTAGATCTTGAAGCTATACTTGAAAAAGAAGGTAATCCCGGACTTGCCGAAGGTAAAGTAATAGAATGGGCCATGGAAATTTGTTCTGTACTTGACTATCTCCATAATCATAAACCTGTGGTTATTTACAGAGATATAAAACCGGCAAATATTGTTATAAGGAGAAGTGACAATATGGCTATGCTGGTTGACTTCGGTATAGCAAGGCCTGTAGAGCACGGCCTCACGACTACTGCCAAGACTATTATAGGTACTGTAGGTTATTCTCCTCCTGAACAATATGAGGGAAAGCCAAGACCTCAAAGTGATATTTATGCTCTTGGTGCTACAATGCATCATCTCCTTACAGGCAAGTTTCCTGTAGTCCCTTTTGAATTTGAACCTCTTAGAAAATTAAATCCTTCTATTTCAGTTCTTATGGAACAGATTGTAATGAAATCTCTGGAATTTGCGATTGAAGATCGTTATAAGTCTGCCGAAGAACTGAAAACTGCTCTACAGTGTGTTGGCAAGAAACAGCTTTCTCCTGTAGCCTTAAAACATAAAACAAGGCATAAATCAGAACATAAAGGAAAAGAGTCTGCGGATCTTGCTAAGGCTCATTCCAATCTGGGAGTTCTTTATGCAAAAGAAGGTAGTTATGACAGGGCAATGGAAGAATTTGAACAGGCTATTATTCTGGATCCGTCTTCAGCAGAGGTATATTCCAATCTTGGCTATATTTCCCTTATGATTAAAGACTATGATATGGCTCTGGAATATTTCAATAAAGCTATAGAGTTAAATCCGAAACTCTCAGGGGCTTACTGTAATCTTGGTGTGTTATATAATAGAAAAGGTATGACGGAAGAAGCAATACAACACTTTCAGAAAGCACTCACAATGGATAACTCTCTTGCCCAGGCCCATATTAATATAGCTCATATATATGGAAACAGGCAGATGTACAAAGAAATGATAGAGGAATGTGAGAAAGCTATAAGAAAAAAACCTGAATGTATGGAAGCCTATATAAATTATGCCTATGGTTGCGGCAAAACAGGCTCTTATGAGAAAGGTATAAAAAGGCTGGAAAAAGCTCTCCTCTTTGATGCTTCAAATGCCTTTGCCCATTCGAATCTTGGTGTCCTTTACGGAGAAAACAAACAGTACGATAAAGCAATAGACTCTTTTAATAAAGCTATTTCCATAGACTCTGATTATGCGGAAGCCTATTCCAATATGGGTATAGTTTATTATAAGAAAGGGGATTTTGATAAATCTAAAGAGAGCTTTAAGAAAGCTGTAGAAATAAACCCTGAATTTATGCAGGCAAAAGCCAACCTTGTAAGACTCTGTAAGGAACATAAGGTAAACGAAAAAGAAAAACAGGAAGTAATTAAATTACTTGCTATCAATCCTGAAAAGATAACATACAGTAATGAAGACCTGACTCTGTCGCCTAATGTTATTTCACCTGAAGACAGGGATGAGGAAGAGGGATTTGTAATATTTCAGGATAAAAAGGAAGAGGAAGATAAAAAAAGAAGGCTGGAAGCACAGATAACTGTCATACCGAATGAACCTGCCCCTTATATTGAACTCGGCCGTTACTATATTGACCATGGTAATATGGATGAAGGTATAAGACATTATCAGAGAGCTATTCGTATTGATCCTTCCGGAATAGACGGCCATTTTTATCTGGCAGAGGCATATGAGAAAAAAGGTCTTAACTGCCTTGCAGAAACAGAATACAGGAAGGTTATAAAAAATCAGTCCTCCCACATTGAAGCATATTTACACCTGGGAAATCTGCTTCTTATGAAAAAAGATTTTGATGGTTCTTCTGTAATTTATTCAAATCTGCTTACCATGAGAAATGATATTCCTGAAGCCCATTACGGCCTGGGTATATCATACATGGGATTAAAGAAATATAAATTTGCAAGAATTTCCCTTGAAAAAGCTCTTGAAATGGGATTTGCCTCTGCGGATATTTATTTTAATCTTGCAATGATCTATTATGAACAGGAACATCTCTATGATAAGGCCGAAGAATATCTTAAAATTGCTATAAGCAGAAATTTGACCTATCCAGAGGCTCATTTATATCTCGGAAATATATATTATACAAAGAAATTATTACATGAAGCCATGTGGCAGTATGAAGAGGTAATACAGCTTAAATCCGATTATGCCATAGCCTATTCAAATCTCGGTGCAGTATATAATGACTTGAATATGCTCGATAAGGCAGAAGAAAATTATTACAGGGCTTTACAACTGGACAGAAATATAGCAGAAGCCCATCGTAATCTTGGAGTCCTTTATCAGAAAAGAGGAGAGTTCCTTAAAGCTATAGATGAAATGGAAATATATTTAAGCCTCGGTGAACCGGAAGACAGCAGGGAAATCAGGAAGAGAATAAAGGATATGGAATATAAAATCAAACGATCAGTAATGTCCGGAAGATGATTGCCTGACCGCTGAACTTATGTACAGAAAATTTGCAGGAGACATCATTTTATGGCACAAGATCCTTCTTTATCTAAATCCGATAACAGTAATAAAGGCAAAGACAGGGAAGAATTGTTTAACGGCCATGCCAGTTTAGGAGTTCTCTATGCAAAAGAAGGTCATTATGAACGTGCTATAGAAGAATTTGAAAAAGCCATTGTAATTAATCCTTCTTCACCGGAGATATTTGCCAATCTTGGCTATATTTTTCTTATGATCAAAGAATATGATAAAGCAGGTGAATATCTTTCCAGAGCAATAGCTTTAAACCCATCCCTCTCAGGCGCTTATTGTAACCTCGGTGTTTTATACAGCAGACAGGGGAAATTGGATGAGGCAATCTCACAGTTTAGCCATGCCCTTGAGATTGATCCTACTCTGGCAGAGGCCCATATTAATATTGCTCATATATATGGTGTCAGAGAGATGTATGCAGAGATGAAAGAGGAATGTGAAAAAGCTATAAAAATAAAGCCTGATTGCATTCAGGCTTATATTAATTTTGCCTATGCCTGCGGTAAACTCTCCCGTTATACTGAAGGTATAAAAAAAATACAGCAGGCTTTACGTTATGACTCTTCCAATGCAATTGCTTTTTCAAACCTGGGAGTGCTTTATGAAGAAACAAGACAGTACAATAAAGCCATAGAATCCTTTCGTAAAGCTATAACTATAGATCCTGATTATGCAGAAGCCTATTCCAATCTTGGTACTATTTATTACATTAAAGGTGATTATGAAAGTTCCAGGGATAGCTTTAAAAAAGCAGTCACACTGAATAAGGATTTGCCCCAGGCAAAGGCAAGTCTTGCCCGTATCTGTGAGGAACAGGAACTTTCTCCCGGAGAAAAGAAAGAAATTCTGGATTTACTGGATGATGTTTCAGAAACTAAAATTACCGGAGAAGGCGCCATAATTGCATCTGAAGGCATAGCACTGGTAGTTGAAGAGGACAGGGGATTAAAAAACCTTGAAGAAGCGATCAGGTTAAATCCTGATTCTCCTGTCTGTTATGTTAATCTCGGAAAGTATTTATTCGCTCATGACAATATTGATGAAGCTATAAGACAGTACCAAAAAGCTATAAAACTGGATCAGACCTGTCATGATGCCCGGTACAATTTAGCCATAAGTTATGAAAAAAAAGGCCTTGTTGTTCTTGCCGAAAACGAATATAAAAAACTTCTGAAATATGATCCTGCAAATATTCAGGCAATGTCAGGAATTGCCAGGATCTTGCTTGATAAAGGTGATTTTGAAGCTTCTATTGCACAGTACTTAAATATTTTAAATATAAAAGATGATTTCTCCGAAGCTTACTACAGAATTGGCATAGTACATAAAGAAATGAAGCAATATAATGATGCCATAAAATATTTTGATATGGCCATAGAGCGAGGTTTTGACAGTGGGGAAGTTTATTTTAAACTGGGCCTTGTCTATTATGAACTAAAAAAATTAAGGAAGGCTCAGGAATACCTGAAGATTGCTGTAAATAAGAATTTAGCCGACCCTGAGGTTCATCTTTATCTTGGTAATATTTTCTACAGACTGAAGATTTTTCATGAAGCTCTTAACCATTACAAAGAAGCTATTAATTTAAAAGAAGATTATGCTATAGCCTATTCCAATCTCGGAGCAGTCTACAATGATATGAACAGACTTCTTGATGCACAGGAAAGTTATTATAAAGCTATAGAACTTGATCCTTCCATTGCAGAGGCTCATCGTAATCTGGGAGTACTTTATCAGAAAAAAGGTGATTTTTTCAAAGCCATAAAGGAAATGTATAGTTACCTGAAACTCTGTGATGCAGAAGACAGAAAAGAAATAGTAAAAAGAATAAGTGATATGAAAAAAAGGCTTAAATATGATGATTTAAAGATGCTTGAAGGGGAAGATATTGTTTTTGCAGGGGATACATAAAAAAATATATAAAAAGCTATTGACAGGAACAATATAAGAGCTATATTAAAATCAGGATTATATGGAATAAAGAGAGAGAAAATTTAAGAGGAGGGTATTTTTATGCAGAGATTTAACAGAGAAAAAGAATTAAATCATAAAAATTCTTCTGTTGAAAAAGACAGAAAATACCTCGACGAAGACCATCTGATATGCCCGACGGTGAAATATGAAGACTGCTTTCTTACTGTTATAGATGCCAGCAAAGACGCAATTATAGCAATAAACGAACATGGACTGATCAGTATATTTAATATTGCGGCAGAAAAGATGTTTGGCCATAAAAAAGAGGATGTCATAGGGAAATCTCTTGATCTTATCATACCTGAAGATTACAGGGAAATTCACAGAGAAAAAGTAAAAAGTTATCTCACAACAGGAAAACCTGATGGAGCAATAGGGAAAACAGTAACACTTACGGCTTTACGGAGTGATAATACACTGTTTCCTGTAGAACTATCCCTTTCGTCAGGACACGATAAAACCGGTATTTTTATTCTTGCCATAATCAGAGATATTACTGAAAGAAAACATGTTGAAGAAGAATTAAAAAAATATCGTGATCATCTTGAAGAACTCGTGAAAAATCGCACTGATGAGCTTAAAAAGGCCAATGAGAAACTTCAAAAGGAAGTTTCGGAACGAAAACAGGCCCAGGAAGATCTCTGTTATAGATTGTTAATGGAACAGCTTGTTACTGCTATATCCACTCATTTTATAAACCTTACTCCGTCACAGATTGACAGGGAAATATACTGGGCCTTAAAAGCCCTGGGAGAGTTTGTTCGTGTTGACCGTTGTTTTGTAGATCTTTATTCAGATGATTTATCAGGCATTGCTCAAACCTATGAATGGTGTAATGAAGGTGTTCAGCCAAGAAGTGACAGGCTGAAAGAAATGTCGTTTGAATCCTTTTCATGTTCAATGGAACAGAAACAATTATTTGATTATATACATATTCCCGGTGATGGTGAACTCACGGCAGGGAAGAAAATAAAAAAAGAAGTCTGGATCGCCTGTGATATGAAATCACTTTTTGCCATACCTCTTGTAATGAAGAAAAGCCTTGTAGGACTCTTCGGTTTCTCTTCAGACAGAGGTGAAAAATTATGGAAAGAAGAAGATATAAAATTACTTAAGATGGTGGGAGAATTTTTTGTAAATCTTTTCGATCGCAAAAAAAATGACGAAGAACTCTGGAAATCCCGGAAGATGCTTCAAATTGTGCTGGATTCCATTCCTGCCAGGGTATTCTGGAAAAACAGCAAATCTGTTTATCTCGGATGTAACAGCCTCTTTGCCTCAGATAGGGGTCTGAAGTCATCCGAGGAAATAACGGGAAAAACTGATTATGATTTGGCATGGGAAAAAGATAAAGCAGATTTATCCCGCAGGTCTGACAGAAGGGTTATGAAGACAAATACTCCAGAATACCATATGATTGAAAGTCATATACAGGCAGACGGAAAACTGGCATGGCTGGATACAAATAAAATGCCACTCCATGACACAAAAGGGAATGTCATAGGTATTATCGGTACCTATGAAGATATTACGGAACAGAAAATGTCAGAACAGCAATTAAGGGAGGCAAGAGAATATGCTGAAAGTATTATTCATACCATGCGTGATTGTCTCGTAGTACTTAATTCTGATATGAAAATAGTTTCGGCAAACCAGTCCTTTTACAGGATGTTTAATGTAAGCCCTTCTGAAGCAGAAGGGCAGATTTTTTATGACCTCCATGGAGGACTGTGGAATATATCGGAACTCAGGAATTTGCTTGATAATATAGTACCGGCGGGAAATATTGTTGAACATGTTGAAGTAAATCAGGATTTCCCTTCTCTCGGACAGAGAACAATGGTTGTGAATGCAAAAAAAATATATAGAGAAACCATGGATACGCATTTAATTCTCCTTTCTATAGAGGATATTACTGAAATAAAAAAAATGACTGAAGAAAAAAACAGACTCATAAATCATCTTCAACAATCTCTGGAACATATCAATACACTGAAGGGTTTAATTCCCATATGTTCATCCTGTAAAAAAATACGTGATGACAATGGTTACTGGCATCAGGTAGAAGCTTATATTGAAGAACATTCCCATGCAGAATTCAGTCACGGCATATGTCCTGACTGTCTTGTAAATGTTTATCCTGAATATTACAGGCAGAAAATTTTAGATAAAAAAAACAGGTTGAATGTTTATTGAGTGAAAAGTGAATAGTGAAAAGAACCTGCTTCACTTTTTACTTTAAAACACTTTTGTAAGTATCTGTGAAGCTATTTTAATAATATATACACATGGTATAAATATAACCTGTGATAAAAGGGTTCCCAGGAACATACCTGCAATTAAAAATAGAGCCATTGTTTTTACATGACCTAAAGGTCTTTTCCCTGATACTGCCTGATCGGTAATAACGGCACATGCAGGATCTACGACGATGCCTATTAATATTGTTGCCACGCCGTTTACTATACTGGAAAGCAGAGTGGCAGTCCTTGCAAATTCAGGCATAAGGGCACTCGCATAGGTGGCAGCCATAACTCCGACTGTATGTATGGAAATAACCAGAACATTAAAAATAAGGAAAGGTTTCGGTATGTCTCTTATATGAGAAAGATTTACTCCCAGAAGGGACGGCATCGCTGCAGTCCTTACAACACTGAACCAGTGGGATGGTTTTATCAGTAAATTCAGAAACAGTTTGGGCAGAGAACCGTATTTTTCCATGCCTTTTATGGCTTTACAGTATATATTTATAAAGGTAGGCATAAGGAGAAATCCCAGGAATATTCCTACGGTAGACCCGAGTATTATAAGCCTTAATCTGTTTTGAAGGAGTGAAAATTCACTGTTTTTTATGCTGATATCTACTATTGAACCGACAATCGGTGCATAAATCTGCTGGGCCAGTCTTGTAATAAGAGAGAAAAAATTATATATTGATATGGCAGTAGCCACTCTTTTCGTCATGACTGCCGATATTCGCGATACTACTGCCGTAGAAGCAAGAGTGCTTACCATGATTGCTATCATTACTACCGTTATGAGGCCTCCTCCTGAAGTTTCTCCCTGATTAAGATGGGTTGTAGCCCATGATATTACCTTTATGCCCGGTAATAGAAAAAACTGCGAAATTATTGCTCCAAGAACATTACCTGCCATGAGAAACACTGCAGTAATATAAACATGTTTTTCCGGTCTTTTTTTTGCTATAACTTCGTCTACTATGAGTGCTGCTTTTGGATCTACTATGACACTGAACATAATAGCAGCCAGAGCATTTACAAGACCTGAAAGTAATATGGCAGTCCTTGCATAATCACTGTTGAGAGCACTGGCATACATGGCACATAACACACCTACTGTCCAGATGGCAGTGGCAAATATGTTAAATATAAGAAAATTTATCGGCACACCTTCCAGATGCAGCAGTGATACACCGAAGTTTGATGGAGGAGCTATTACTGTATGAATGTTCTTCCATTTTTTTATATGAAGCAGTCCTGCGAGAACTTTTATCATAGACCCTTCTTTTTCCAGGGCAGATACACCGTTAATAAATATTTTTACTATTGTCGGAAATAAAAGCCATGCCATAATTGCTCCCAGAGAACTTCCTACGATTATTATTCTTATCTGTATAAGAAGTGTTTCCATATTACCTGTTTTGGTAGCTCTGTCTACATAACTTGCAAGTATGGGGAGATAAAACATATTGGCAAATCTGGTTATCATAAAAAATATTTGATATATGGTTATGGACATAGCAACCTGACCTGTTTTTACGGCAGCAGGTCTCGAAGCAACCGTAGCAGAAGTCAGGAGTGTCACCATTGACGATATTATGAATATAAACAGGAGTTTCCAGTCACCAATGAGGAGTAATGCCATTTTTTTTACTAATATAAGTATATCCATTTTTTACCTCCAGCAATTTAGAATAAGTGAATCGTGACGCGTAACGCGTAACGCGTGACGGGATTGATTCCTTTGCATCACGTATTACGCTTTACTCATTACGAGGTTATTATTTATGAACAGTTATGAAATACAATATATATATACGAGTAGCTCTGGAAAAAGTTCATTCTTATAGAGATAATTGTGAAATTATAATCTCAAACATGGTAAAAGTCAAATTATAGTGTATTTCATAAGAATTTATAATTAATACTATTTAGCTTTAGACATAGTAGTCTGCCTGCCTGGTGTTCCGGAGAAAAAAATATCACGGCAGCACAGGTATATTTTATTGAATTATAATGTAAAGTAGCATGATATAAGCTGTAACTGTTATAAACGTTCCAG
>JAKPQU010000149.1 GCA_029555925.1 Bacillota bacterium | reverse complement strand
TTTTTTCTCTGCCAGAGGAGTAATCTTTTCAAGACTTTTCTCTATTGTAGATTTCATATCAAAGGGTTCACAGGCAAGCTGAAACTGCCCGGCTTCAATCTTGGAAATATCAAGGACATCATTAATAAGTTCCAGCAGGTGACGGGCGCTGTCCTGAACCATGACGAGCTGTTTTTTCTGTTCCTCGTTCAGCGTTCCTACAAGCCCCATCAGGAGGATACCCGTAAAGCCAATTATAGAATTCAGTGGAGTGCGCAGTTCATGGGACATAGTGGCAAGGAAGGCAGATTTAAGACGATCAGATTCTTCAGCATGATCCAGGGCTACAGCCAGTTCGGCAGTTCTTTCTGCCACACGATTCTCCAGTTCGGCAGCATACTGCTGCAGATCCTTATGAAGTCGACGGATTTCCTCTTCTGCCAGTCTGCGCTCTGTAATGTCCGTACCGACACTCAGGATCTCTGCTACCTGTCCTGTTGAATCCAG
Organism: Bacillota bacterium; assembly: GCA_029555925.1. The sequence continues at coordinate 7,473 of JAKPQU010000149.1, read as the reverse complement.
TACTACACGGTTAGTCCAGCTAATCCAGATTCTTTCTCCGTTGCGACGTACATTTTCATTGACATTTTGCTCGAATGCTTTTGGATCTGCACAGATTTGCTCCATAAGCTGCCTCAGATCACGGCCGCTGCTTTCAGTCCGGGGGACTATAGTGCCTATTACGTGACGGCCGATTATATCTCCAGCAGAATAGCCGAAGAATCTCTGGCCGAATTCATTCAGGAAAGTAATCTGCCCGTTGGAATTCCAACGAAGAATAATACTATTGGCCTGTTCGACAAGTTCACGATACTTCTGTTCACTTTCAGCGAGCTTTTTTTCAAATTTTTTACGTTCCGTAATATCGCGCACAATAGCCTGTAACAGGATTTCTTCGCCTAGCTCCATACAGTTCAAAGTGACTTCGGCAGGGAAAGGCGTACCATCAAGTCGGCAGTGTTCCCATTCAAAAAACCGGGCTTCTCCCATAATAGCCCCTGTAATCTTTTCTATGGCTTTTTCCTCAGATCTTCGTCCGTCCGGCTGTAAAGGCGGGGAGAATTTGTAAGGCGATTCACCGATAAACTCTTCCCTGCTGCAGCCAAACAGGCTCAGAGTCCTGGCGTTGCAATCAATGAACCGGTCACCACGCATAAGCATAATAGCATCTCCGGCTGTTTCAAATAGAGTTCTATACCTGAGTTCTCCTTCGCGCAGCTCCTTTTCTATACGCTTCTGTTCTGTCACATCCCGAATGGACTCAACTGCTCCGCACCTGTGGCCATGCTGATCAAATAAAGGTGCTGCCACACCCAATAGATGGGCACCCTTACCATCATGGAGATGAGGGATGAAAGACTCTGCATATATAGAACCGCCGGTATGCCTGACATATTTATAAGATGTTTCTATCTCCGATGCAGGCAGGTCAAGAAGATCGATCAGGATAGGGCGTCTATCACCCCAGAATGGCTCGGAATAAGCAAAATCACCCTGTCCAAGCATAGACTCTTTACTGACTCCAGTCATGAGTTCGCAGGCTCGGTTCCAGGCAATAATTTTTTTATCCTGGTCAATAACAAATGTTGCATCAGGGAGGAATTCGATAATACTGAGAAGCTGTTGTTGCAACTTCTGGCCGGCCATCTCTGTCTGAAGACGGTCAGTTATATCACGAACTATAATCAGTGACGTTCCATCACAATGGGGCCGGATAATAATCTCAACAGGAATCAGTCTGCCATCCTTGCTCAGGATGGTACACTCCATTGTGACGTTTCCTGCTGGATGTAAATTATCCATACAGATATGTCCCCGGGCCAGGTCTTCCGGGTTGATGATGTCTTTCATCGTCATGCCAGTCAGTTCCTCACGGGAATAGCCGGTCAGTTTGCATCCGGTCTGGTTGACAAGAATGAATTGCCCCTTATGGTCGATAGCCATCATACAATCAGGAGATTCTTCGAAGAACAACTGATAAAGTTCTGCCGGATTTAATGGCACCGATACTTTATCAGTTCTACAATGCTTTCTGGCGTCCCTCATAAACTTTCTCTCCTATTATGGTACCAATTACCGGTAGTGATTGATGTTTTATTCTTTTCACTATTCACTTTTCACTATAATTATTATATCACATATCTGGATATAATTTCTTCTTGCAATCAGGGCATATACTGTGGGTAAATTCTGCATCGGAATGGCTCTGAATATATTCTTCCAGCTGCAACCAGTATCCCCTGTCATCTCTTATTTTTTTACAGGAAGAACATATAGGGAGCAGACCTCTGAGTATTTTTATATTTTTAAGTGCTTCTTCCAGTTCATGAAGAAGTTTTTCCTTTTCTTCTTCTACTCTCTTACGTTCCTCACTGTTTCTTAACGATACCAGTATGGCTTTTTCCATGTTCCAGTCTATTACCGTAATGGTAATATCCATAGGACACAGGGAGCCATCTGCTCTCAAAACATCATGATATTCTATTACCGCATCATGAATCTTTATGGTTTCCAGTCTGTCTTCCTGTAAAAACTCAGATTTTGCCGGGAATAATACTGAATAATGTTTGCCTGAAAGTTCTTTTATATCATAACCAAGTATGGAAGAAACAGGTTTGTTAACCTGTAGGATCTTCCCTGTTTTTCCGTCAATTATTATAAAGATTTCCAGTGTATGCTCAAAAAATATCCTGAATTTTTCTTCTGTCTCTTCCAGTCTTTTCCCCAGAATTTCAACGTTTTCCAGAGTTTCTTCCTGTTTATTAACAGGTTCTTCTTTTTGTATTTTCTCATAGTTCTTCATAAAAGACAACATTCTATAAAAAGACCATCTATCCTGCTACGAAAGAAACTGATAAAAAAGAGGAAGCCTGTCATTGCGATTACCGCCAAGTAATCCAGTCCTAACAACAGAATCCTGCTGGGATTGCTTCTTCGTTTCGCTTCCTCGCAATGACAAAATGCATAATTCCTGATAAATTTTATTGTTTATCCAGAACCTTCCTTATAGCCAGTGAAACAATCTTTTTATTCAGAGGTTTCATTAAAAATTCTCTTATACCGGCTGCATGTTCTTTATCTAATGTTTCACTGAAGCCGCTGCAGAGAATAACGGGGAAATCGGGTTTAATTTTAAAAATCTCAGAAGCGAGCTCTGTTCCTGTAAATTTCGGCATAGTATAATCTGTAATAAGAAGATCAAATTTATCAGGTTCGTGCCTGAAGAGATTAAGGGCTTCTTCACTGTCAGACATGGCAGTAACGTCATAGCCGAGTTTGTTCAGCATTATTCTGTAGACATTAACGAGTTCTTTTTCATCATCTACAAAGAGAATTCTTTCATGACCTCCCTTTATCTGTTCAGATTTTTCAGAGACTATGTTCCCGCCGATCCTGGGAAGATATATATGGAAACTGGTACCCTGGCCAGGTTCACTGTAAACGCTTATATGGCCTCCGTAATTTTTTATAATTCCATAGACAACAGAGAGTCCCATGCCTGTACCTTCGCCCTGTTTTTTGGTAGTAAAATATGGCTCAAATATTCTATCCATAACATTTTTTTCCATACCGGCTCCTGTATCGCTTACAGTAAGCATGACATATGGGCCTGATTTAAGTTCTGCAGGATAAGGGACTGATATATCAATATCAGTTAATTCTATATGAATAAGTCCACCTTTTTCTCTCATTGCATAGGAAGCATTTGTACAGAGGTTCATTAGTATCTGATGTATCTGAGTTGTATCTGCCATAATGATACCGGATTTTATCCGAATATGTTCTCTTATTTCAACAGTAGAAGGAAGTAAGGGCCTGAGTAATTTCAGACAATCCCTTACAACTGAACCTATTTCAACAGGTTTACATTCAGGCTGTTCTTTACGACTGAAGACAAGTATCTGTCTTACAAGATCTCTGGCACGATTACCGGACATGAGAATTCTATTTAAATAATCATTAACAGGGCTATCAGGAGGCAACTCAAGCATAGAAAGTTCAGTAAACCCGATGATTGCTCCCAGAATATTATTAAAATCATGGGCAATCCCTCCTGCAAGGGTTCCTATGGCTTCCATTTTCTGGGACTGACGGAGCTGATGTTCGAGTTTATTTTTTTGTTCTTCCATCGATTTACGTTCCGTAATATCCTGGACAATTGTCATATAATAAGTGTCTTCTCCTCCGGCAGCCTTAAGAGGAGAAACTGTCAGATTTACCCAGACAGGAGAACCGGATTTATGATGACATCTCCTTTCCGCAGTAAATTCTCTGATCTTTCCTTCGAGCAGTAAATTTATATTGCCCAGATCACTGTCATCCCGCTCAATTAACTGTTGAAATGTAATACTGCTCATTTCCTCCGGAGTATATCCGAATATATCGCAGTATGCCTTATTAATCTTCATAAATTTCCCCGTTTTTATTTCAATCTGAGCAACACCTGCAGAAGCCTGTTCAAATAAAGCGCGAAATCTTTCTTCACTCTCCCTCAGGGATGATTGTGCCTGTTCCCTTTCTTTTATTTCCTGCCGTAAATGTTGATTGGCTTCTTCAAGATCTGTGAATGTATTATTTAAATTGTTAACCATACTATTAAAAGCCTTAAAAAGTTTGCTCAGTTCATCTTCAGTATGAAATCTGTTTTTAATCTCAAAGGTTTTATCACGTCTGTAAGGGTCAAATTCATAAACCTGTAATGCAAGGTATGAAAGGTGTCTTCCGACAAATGTTTGAAAAGCTAAAAGAAAAATACCGCACATTACAAAAATAATCAGAGCAGAACCGCCAATAACAATCCACGCAGTATCTGCAAGATCAGTATACACCTGATTAAGAGTGGCAGTAACAGTCAGGGTTCCAAGGGGAATTTCTTTATTTCTGAAATTTGATACAAGAGGGAAAATACCTGTAAGAGTTTTACCTTCCGGTATAGCACCGGCAGACATAATCTTACCGTCAGGAAATTTTACAGATACATATACAATATCAGGCAGATTTACTATTGCTTTTAACTGCTGTTCCAGAAGTTCATAATCTGAAATCCACAGAGTACTGCTCACAGAAGGTACATAACCTGTTTTTACATTAGAAAGATTTTTTTCAATATTATTAATTTGCTGACGGTACTGAATATATAAAATCAGACCGGTGCATAACAGAGTCATAAAAAACCCTGCAAAAAAAATATACATAAAGAGTCTTCTTGCAATACTGTACCGCGGAGGAATTAATGATCCTGTCATATATATTCCTTTCTATCACTGACCGAATAATCTATCATACGTGCCGTCCCTTTTCAATTCTCTCAGAGATACTACGAGTTTAGGTATAAGAGATTTATGCTTTTTATTAAGATAAAGATACATAGGATTTACAGAAACAGGAGGTTCAATGGCATGAATATCCTTAAAATTCAATTCTTTAACAATGGCATTTCCTCCGAGGAGGTAATAAGTTACTATGTCTACCCTTTCATTTTCAAGAAGGGTAAAAAGTACCTTTTCGTCTCTAACTTTCACTAAAGATCTTGTGCCTTTTACATTTGCTTCCAGTATTTTCCACCCTGTAATAATTCCTACGTCATAAGGTTTAAGACCTGACCATCCGTTTACTTTATCTGTTACATGCTTTGTAAAAGCCATATATTCATGATAAACAAGCTCTTCCGGCACTAAAACGAGATTGGGATATTTTTTTTCCAGACCTGTAATCCTGGTAAAATCACCGTCATTAATACCGTCATTTACATTCTGTAAAGCTCTTTCAGCGGGGAGAGAAAATATATGAACAGTCACTCCAATCCTCCGGCAAGCTTCTTTGATAACCAGATCAAGATAACCGGTCTGAGATTTCGTATGTAACGGTATACCGTCTTCAGACGTAAAAATCAGTATATTATCGCCTCCAGGAATTTCTGAAGGAAATGAACTGTCGGTAAAGATATATTTCTCTTCATAAGTTCTGGAAACAAGGCCATACCGGATAGCAGAGATGGTAAAAGCCATCATAATTACGGCACCAAACAATATTAATTTAAGTAGGAGAAATATATGTTTTTCAGACATAGCCTCTATATTCCTTCATCTGACTTACAAATATTCTAAAATTTTCAAATTCTTCTTCAAGTTCTTTTATACCTGCCGGTATTTCGTCTGTCCTTCCTTTCTTTACCATATCTTCAAGTGCCGAAGCTTTATTCATCAATAAGTTCGCACTCATATTCGCCGATACCCCTTTAATTGAAATGACTTGACGCATAAAAAGCTCTAAATTCCCTTTATTAAAAGTCTGTTTTAATTTTTCAATCTGTAAAGGAACCTTATTCAGAAATATATCTACAAGTTCTTTCAGGAGTTTTTCATCTCTGTTCATACTTTCTAAAAGTTCTGTTTTATTAAATATGTCGCTCCTGTCTGTAGCTTCTTCGGAAGAACTTTTTTTAACGTCCTTTATCTTATTATATTTACTGATAATTTCTCTCAATGTCTCCATATGTAGAGGTTTTGATATATAGTCATCCATACCGCAGGAAAAACATAATTCCTTATCCTGTTCAAAAACTCCTGCAGTCATAGCAATTATAACAGGCTGATTCTCTTCGGGCCAGTTTTTTCTTATATATTTTGTTGCTTCAATTCCATTCATATCAGGCATGTGCATATCCATAAATATCAGGTCATAGGGCTGACGTTTTAATGCTTCAATTACTTCCAGACCATTTGATGCTATATCAGGAAGATATCCCATGTTTTTTAACATATTACGTATCACTTCCTGATTGACAGCAACATCTTCGGCCACTAATATTCTGACAGGATACTTTCCGGCCATATCCGGGTCAAATATAACTGTTTCCTGTTTCTTATCTGATAAATCATAGGAGGTTTTTAATTTAACAGTAAAATAAAAAGTTGTTCCTTTGCCTGCTTCACTTTCAAACCATATAGTTCCACCCATCATTTCACAGATATGTTTGCAGATAGAAAGACCAAGACCTGTTCCTCCGTATTTACGCGTAGTGGAACTATCGGCCTGGCTGAAAGGTTTAAAAATAAGGTCTCTATGTTCTTCCTTTATACCCGTACCTGTATCTTTCACGGAAAATTCCAGTTCATATATATCTCCGTCTGATTTTTTACCTGTAACAAATAACATAATATATCCGGCACCGGTAAATTTCACTGCATTTGACAGAAGATTGACAAGTATCTGCCTGAGCCTGGTAATATCGCCTGTGAACGACGCAGGTATATTGTCGGAAAAAGAGCTGTTCAGTTTAATATTTTTCTTTCGTGCTTCATGACTTATAAGAGAAATGGCTTCATCCACACATACATGAAGATTAAAAGGCTGTTCTTCAAGCTCCATAAGGCCTGATTCAATCTTTGAAAAATCCAGTATATCATTTATTAATGAGAGAAGAATATTGCTGCTGTTCCTTATTATGTTAATAAAATCTTTCTGTTCTCTGTCAACGGTGGTATCGAGAAGAAGACCTGTCATACCTGTAATAGCATTCAGGGGAGTCCTTATTTCATGACTCATATTGGCCAGGAAATATCCTTTTGCCAGATTGGATTTTTCTGCTTCTACTGCCAGTATTCTTACCTGTTTCAGTGTTTCTTCCAGTTGCCTGTTTAAACGTTCCGCCTCCATTCTGGCATATTCTTCCTGTTTTTTTGCTTCTATGATTGTGTCATAAAATCTGGCATTTAATATGGCAAGAGAACAGACATTGATAATATTCAGAGCCATATTCAGATAATGATCCCTGTATTCAGGGAAAGATATGCCTTCTATTTCTAAAAAACCTGTAGTATCTTCCATATGTTTCAGGCCATGTTTCTGACCTGTTATTCTTACAGAAAAGCCCCTATCGGAAGTAGAATAATTTCCCCGGATATTTAAAAGAGCGGAAATTCTTTTTTTATCATTTTTCAGGGTATCAGGTCTTGATTTTACAGTATGTTCTGTTCCATTAACACATGAAAT
>JAKPQU010000135.1 GCA_029555925.1 Bacillota bacterium | reverse complement strand
CTCCCTGGTAGGAAATAACTATACTGTCAGGGTTGGCTCTTGAAAGAGCAGTTCCTACGGCAGGTGCTCTGCCATGGGCAACCTGAACATTGCCACAGTGAAAATAATAATAAGCAAAAACACTGCATCCCACAGGATTTACAATTATAGCCCTGTCAGATACACCGAAATCCTCGAGTGCTTCTGCAATTAATTTATGAACATTACCATGACCGCATCCGGGACAGTAATGGGTTGTTATTTTATCATGACCCGGCTTTCTTTCGTAAATATCCCAGAAAGAAGATGGTTTTTTAATAGCTAATTTCTGAGCCATAGCTCTCACCTCACTTCTTCAACTTTTTGGATTATTTCTTCAATAGAAGGCACCATACCGCCCACTCTATAATAATGGTGCACAGATTTTTTACCGTTAACAGCAAGCCTGACATCGGCTAAAAGTTGTCCTGTACTCATTTCCACTACAAAAAATTTTTTAACCTTCTCAGAAAGTTCTCCTATTCTTTTATCAGGGAAAGGCCACAGGGTAACAGGTCTCAGAAGGCCGGCTTTAATACCTTTTTCTCTGAGTTTATCTACAACAGTTCGGAGAATTCTGCTTATTATGGAATAGCCTATGAGGGCTATCTCTGCATCTTCCATAAGATATTCTTCATACCTGACTTCTTTTTCTTCTATTTCCTTATATTTTCTGTCCAGTTTAAGTATATGTTGTTCTAAATCTTCATGATCCATATAAATAGAAGTAATCAAATTTGAAGCAGTAGAGGAGGTTCCTTTAACTGCCCACTCTTTTTCCGGTAAATCTTTGACAGGATAGGGAACCTCTACCGGTTCCATCATCTGTCCAATAACACCGTCTGTAAGTATATAGACAGGTGTTCTATATTTATCTGCAAGTTCGAAGGCCAGCATGGTAAGATTGCACATTTCCTGTGATGAGGCAGGAGAAAGCACAATAACCTTATAGTTTCCATGGCCTCCGCCCTTTACTACCTGATTATAATCTCCCTGTTCAGGGCCGATGTTTCCAAGTCCCGGGCCACCTCTTACAATATCTACTATAACACAGGGAAGTTCTGCACCGGCACAGTAGGATACTCCTTCCTGTTTCAAACTTATTCCCGGGCCTGAAGAAGCAGTCATGCACCTCTGTCCTGCAGAAGATGCTCCGTAAACCATATTAATAGCAGCAACTTCAGA
>JAKPQU010000139.1 GCA_029555925.1 Bacillota bacterium | reverse complement strand
ATGATATAAGCTGTAACTGTTATAAACGTTCCAGTTTAGATTTTTTTCGGAGGAGCATCAGGCAGGCAGACGGTATTTACCTGTTATTCAAATTGTTCAGTTTGATTAAAGCAATTTGGTATTATGTCTATCAATGTATCTTTTTTTATAACATCCTCTGCCATTATGGCATGATTTTTGCTATAACATGTAAGTAATAAAATGGTTAAGGTAATATAAATGATAATCTTATTTCTCATACAAATAACCTTTCTGTAAATTTTTCTTGTATATTAACGAGAAATATATTATCATAACCTTTGTGGTCTATAAATGATAAATTTTGTATAAAAGGAGTATATTTTATGAAGATTTTTATCACTCTCTTCCTTTTTATGTTACTTGCAGGCATCCTTCAGGCACAGGAAGTTACAGAAATAAAACCGGAACAGTTTCAGGAAGTTATGAATGAATTTGTAAATCGTTATAATGATCGGGAATATGACAAAATGGTAGCAGGTTTTTCTCCTGAAATGTTAGAGGAGTTACCGTTGGAAAAAACAGCAGATTTATTTGGCGAGATGTTTACCAATTACGGGGAGATCCTAAAGGTAGAACCACCTGTTTTCAAAGAAGGCAATCAGGCAATCTTTGGCGTACGTTGTGACAGAGGAATTTTAAATATTAACCTTGTTATTACGAAAGATAATAAAATTTTTGCTATGCAGATTATGCCTTATACGCCGGATATACCTGTTCCCGAAAGAAACAGTGTGGACCTTTCTCTGCCGTTCAAAGGAGAATGGTTTGTCCTCTGGGGAGGAGATACGAAAGCATTGAACAGGTATAACAGTGATCCTACGATGAAATTTTGCTTTGATTTTATTGTAATAGACGGTAATAAAAAGACCCATAAGGATATAGGAGAGAAAAATGAAGATTATTACGCTTATGGGCAGGAAGTCTTTTCACCGGCAGATGGTACTGTGACAGATGTGATAGACGGTGTTAGAGATAATATACCCGGCATAAACAATCCCTATTCAAAACTAGGTAATGCTGTATATATTCAACATTCTGATTATGAGGTTTCAATTTTAGCCCATCTTAAACCGGGCAGTATAAAAGTTCGTCCGGGAGATAAAGTGAAAAGGGGAGATCCTGTAGGATTGTGCGGAAATTCCGGTGATTCTATTTTGCCCCATATTCAGTATAACCTTCAGAATAGCCCTGTTATGCAGTATGGTACAGGGATTAAATGTTATTTTAACAAATTAATGATTAAAAAAGGTGGTGACATGGAAGAAAAATTAGACTATTCCCCGACTCAGGGGGATACAGTGAGTCCTGAATAGGTGGTGCACTATGTTAAGAAAATCATTAATATCTTTAATTATGTTAATTCTATGCTCTTCTATTGCATGGAGTCTCCCTGAAGAGAAAGAAGATGAACTTGCAGGGATTACCCTGGGATTTTCTGTTGAACAGGTAAAAAGAATCCTGGGAGAACCGCAGTTTATATCAGAACTGGATACTGATAGGTCTGATGTAAAGCAGTTAGTATGGGAATATAGAAGTAAAGGCGTAAAGATTTTGTTTGGCAACGGTTACGTTGAAGTTATAATCCTGGAAAAACCATGTACTATCCCTACGCCGAGAGGTTTAATGATAGGAGATAACTGGAGGAAATCCCTTGAACTTTATCGTTACTGCAGTGCTTATGTACAGAATATGGGCTACCAGATAGGTATAGTCTTTACTCTCAAGGAAGACCTGAAGCTTTCCATAGCAATACCATCTGATAGTGAAGAAATTATGACCATAAGTCTGTGGAGAGAAAAAAAGCAGTGAGTCGTGAAGAGTGAAGAGTGAAAAGTGAACGATAAACAGTACGATTACACTGTAATATAACTGGTACCTGCTCGCTGTTCACTGATAAGGGTTGCAAGAAAAACAACACTGGCAGTTATTAGAAATTAGTATCCTCGCATCACGCGTTACAGGTTACGCGTCACGATATAACCTGTAAAACTATGATGTACTTATTTCCTGACTGCTCCCTAACTGCTTACTGGTAACTGGTAACTGGTCACTGTTCACTGATTGACCCATCTTGTTTCTCCAAGAATTTCTGCTAACTGACCGGGATCATCTTCTAGAGCATATCTTCTTGTAAAATAGCATTTAAAAACAGGAGGGCTTTCATTAAGATATTTGATGCTGAAATAACTTATTGTATTAGTATTTAATTCTCTGCATAATAAAGGGAGTTTTTCTATTTCTTCAGAGGGAATTTTTAGTGCTTTGTATATTTCCGTTGCTTTATCAACAGAAATGCCTTCATAATCAATCTTTACCATCGACTCAATTTTATCGGTAAAAACTACAGAAGTAAATACACTTCTCTGAGGTTCTGAAGCAAGATAATTATGAAAATCTACAAATAAACTTATGAGCTTTGATGAAATATTCAGTTTTGCCATAATGGCAGCTATTCCAGGACAGAGACTATAGCCACTCTGCTCTATGGCATTACAGAAAAATGTTTTGAGAACAGTATTTGTATCAGGTTTATAATTAAACCCTACGTAAAGACTTTTCTTTCTCATTAAGAAACTGATTACATCTAGAAAATATGCAATTGACGGAGGCTGAACATTCATTCCCCTCATAATGCTGGCTGTTATCCTAGGAGATATGAGAGATTGATGATAAAAACTTACCTTTATTTTACCTGTATCTGAAAAATCTACTTTAAATAATACGTCTGTGTCCGGGAAATAACTGTTTAATTTTTTAAAATTTACTAATTTTTCTTCCTCTATACCTACTTCTGACATAAATTTGCACAGGTTTGATATATATGTGTCATCTTTACCCTTGAACATAATGCCTAGACTCTTTGATAAAGGTGAGAAACTCAGCTCTGACATCTTGTAGAGATGTTCACCGAACAGTTCTTTGAGTTGTTTATACTGACGAAAATGTCCCTCTTCAAGCCATGGAGCCAGCAGTTTTACCTCTTTATCAAATCGTTCAAGCTTATTTTCTTCTGACATTATTTTACCTCCGGAGGTTAAAAAATTTTAAGAAGGAGAACTATCTCCTTCTTAACTAAATATTACAGATAAATGATTTATATATTTTAATCCCATCTTGCCCGGTACTCTGCCATACCTTTTTGCCATGCATCCAGTTCTGCCTGACTGGTTTTTTCATCAGTTTTCGGAGGGCGATAAACATCTTCCCATGTTCTGTCTGTATTATATAAATACTTTTCCATACCTTTTCTATATGCTTCCTCATCAGATTTTAAAAGAGAAGGGTCTACGGTTTGCTCCATTACTGCTTCTTGAATTGAGGTGCCTGTATGGTCAGTTTTTTTGTTTGCTTCTGCAAAGGCCATCAATTTCCCTATTTGAGCATAGTCAGTGTCCAGCACGTTTCCTGCCTTAACCTGATCACATGCGTAGTCTGTGCCTGAAGTGTTTTCTGTTATTACTCTGGACTCGAGCTTCTTGACTTCATTTGCAGTGGTTTGATTTATTGGTTTATTGCCTGAACCTATCGTGCCAAACATAACAATCCCTCCCGATAATAAAACAAATCTTTCTCTAATTATACCAATTTTTTTAATATATAACAATAAAAGAATTGTTAAAAAAATGTTAAAATTTTTCCAAATAAAAAAACAGGGACGTCTGTCTT
>JAKPQU010000137.1 GCA_029555925.1 Bacillota bacterium | reverse complement strand
AAAGGCAATAGCTCCTCTGGAGGAACTGATAAATACATGTGATTTCTGGAGTGTAAGACGTAATGTCTGTAATGCTCTCTACAATCTTGGAGTAACCAGATATTCCGTTGATGAAGAAGTGGCTTTAACTGAAATGGTAATAACATGTCCTTATGGAGACGATGCAGATAAATGTCCTGTTAAATATGTTGTACCACGCTGTATGTATAAAAAAAGTTAATTTCTTGTATATAACATGAGATGAGTCTTCAGATTTTCCTCATGTTTCTTTAGCGGTGAACAGTGGTGGGCGTATAAATATTATTTCCCCTCACTGTTCGCTGTTCATTATTTTTCTATTATAAACGGAGTATTCCACGCGTCACGCGTCACAGGTTACGGGGTTAAACATATGAATTCATCCCGACGATTCGATGTCATTGCCATAGGCGGCGTTGCCTGGGATTTTATCGGTCTTGTAAATAATTATCCTGCTCCCGGAGAAAAGGGAGAAATATCTTTTTTAGAGCAGCAGGGCGGGGGACAGGCAGGGACAGCAATAGTAACAGTAGCCCGTCTCGGAGGAAAAGCTGCTATATCAGGAGTAGCAGGTGATGATGAATTTGGCAATAAAATAAGACAGTCTTTTATCGATGAAGGAGTAGATGTTACAGGTTTAGTCATTGATAAAGGTGCTACATCTCATCTGGCTTTCTGTTTTGCTCTTAAAGAAAAAGGAGAAAGGACAATCTTTTATAGCAGAGGGAGTAAAAGATTGCTTTCAGAAAAAGATATAGATGGAGATTTTATAAAAAATTGTTCCTGTCTTATTACTGATGTACATCACTCAGGAGCTTCCCTTCAGGCAATCAGGATTGCCAGAAAAGAAAATATTCCTGTTGTTACAGATATAGAAAGATATTCTCCTGAAAATGATGAAATTTTTTCTCTCGCCACACATAATATTATTCCTGTAAAATATCTTCTTTCCTTTACGGGAGAGAAAACACTTCAAAAAGCCGTAACATTATGGCACAAAAAATTTCCATCTTCCATACTTGTAGTTACTCTGGGAGAAGCAGGTTCTCTTGCATATAATGCCGGGAAAGTCATAAGGCAGGAAGCATACAGAGTTTCTCCTGTCGTAGATACTACCGGCGCAGGAGATGTGTTTCATGGTGCCTTTGCCCGTGGTATTACTCTTGGTTACAGTCTTGAGAAAAATCTGGAGTTTGCATCTCTTATAGCAGGCCTTAAATGCCGTTCTCTCGGAGGGAGAAAAGGCATACCGGGTGTAGAACAATTAAAGGGATTATGGAATATGTAGGAAGAAGATTGATTTACTGAGATAATTATACAATATATACTCCCGTGAGGCGTTACGCGTCACGGGAGGATATATTATGATTATGCTCAGATCAGCAGCAGGAAATATATTTATTATAAAAGAATTTTTTTATGACAAAGCGTATAATTTCAATAATAATAATTTTTTTTATATGCTGTTTTACATTACAGATTCAGGCGGCACAGGATAATCCTGTTTCTTCTATGTCGGGAATTGAGCCTGATAATCCGTCTGTTTCACCGTCAGTTCGTCCCTGTTCAAAATCTTCTGCCACCCGTACACCTGTTGTTATTTTGCCTCCTGTTCCTGTGGCGACTCAGATACCTCTTTCTGCTGATACTCCTTTACCTTCTACCACCCAAAAGATTGATAAAGCAACTGTTATGCTTCATTACAGACCTGTTATTGAAGTCTATTCGGATTCAGGTATGAATGCCTCTGAAAGAGCATATATACTGGAGAAAAGGCTTGAAGAAGTTCTTCTGAGAGCCAGGACTGCTCCCTTTGTTAAAATTAATACCGTAAACGATACTCCCGTTCTTGAGAGTGAAGGAGTATATCTTATTTCCGTGACAAATAATGATGCTTCTTATCACAAAACCTCTGCTGTTCAGCTTGCCGCCCTGTGGCGTGATGAACTGCAACATGGACTTGATATTGCTCTGAAGGAAAAAAGCAAAGAATATAAAAAAGAAGCCTTAAGATATGCCTTAATAGCAGTTATTACAGGCATCTTATTGACTCCGCTGATTTTTATCATATGGCACAGGCTGTTAAAATTACCTGCCTATTTTGCAGTATTTTTTATATGGCTTTTAGTTGTTTCTTATATTTTCTGGGTTTTCCCAACAAGCCGTTCCTGGGCAAAAGGCCTGTCAGAATATATTTTATATCCTGTTCTTACTCTGACTGTTATATTTGTAGTAATAAGCATAGTTGCGACACTGATGGATATTTTTATAAGACATTATTTTTCTCTTGCAAAAAAACTTAAAGGACAGGAACTTGTTGAAGATGCAAGGGCAATACACAGGTTTACCATGTCTAAACTGGTCGCATCTACCTTTGTTAGAACAGGTCTCTATCTTATCGGAGGTCTTGTTTTCCTTAAATCTCTCCATGTAGATCTTGCCACAGGCCTTACAGGAGCGGGTATCATAGGCGTAGGTATTGGCCTTGCCGCACAGGATCTTCTTAAAGATATTATAGCAGGTACCTTTATTGTTATTGAAGATCAGTTTGCCGTCGGAGATGTTATCAGAACCTGTAATTTTCAGGGTACAGTGGAAGGTTTCAATATGAGAGTTACCAGAATCCGGGATATGGGAGGCAGTCTTATTACCATACCAAATTCTGCAATCCGCACAGTAGAAAATTTCTCCTCTACCTGGAGCCAGATTGATTTGATTGTAGGTGTCGCCTATGATACGGATTTGAAAAAGGCAATGGATATTATGATTGAAACAGGAAAAAAATTGAAAGAAGATTATCCCGACAAAGTAATGGAAGAACCTGTAATGCTCGGCGTAAATGAACTGGCAGAATCGTCCGTGAAACTCCGTATGCTTCTCAAAACTGCTCCCAGTGAACAATGGCAGATGAAGAGGGAGCTCTTTTTAAGGATAAAGAATGAATTTTACTCGAAAGGCATTTTCATTGCTTTCCCGCAGCTTACCGTGTGGTTAAATCATGACAGAAAATAATTGATACTGTCAGATGTTTTGTGTAAATTTACCATGAAATAATGATTTAACAGAGGTTTACACAAAACTTGTGATAAAGTCGAATAATTATTCAACTGGGAAAAGTAATTTTATACAAGTTCCTTTTTTTGAATTACTTTCAACTTTTATTGTTCCTTTATGATGTTTAATGATTCCGTAAACTGCAGCAAGTCCGAGACCTCTGCCGGTAAATTTTGTACTGAAAAAGGGGTCGAAAATTTTATTCAGATTCTCCTCTTCTATACCGCATCCTGTGTCTTTTACTTCCAGATACACATAAAGTCCTTCTCTGTGGTACCCTTTAATATGACATGACGACAGGTATTCTCTGTTACACACCATGGAGCCTGTTTTTACAGTAATAGTCCCTTCATTGTCTCCGATAGCTTCGGAGGAATTGGTAACAAGGTTGATAAGGCTCTGGCTTACCAGATCTCTATCAATCTGAATTATGGGAAGATCTGCCGCTAAATCGTATTTTAATAATATTTTTTTAGAAACAGATACGTTCAATAATTCAGATAATTCTTGAACCATCGTGAAAAGATCTGTTCTTTCCGGCATAAATCGACCATGTCCTGAATAATTAAGTATTTTTTTAGTTATACCGGATACACGTTCACAGAGATTTATAATAATCCGATTATTAATTGCCACAGGCGAATCTTCGGGAAGCTCCATCAGACTGAGTTCTGCACGTCCTATTATTCCCATAAGGATATTGTTAAAATTATGACATATTCCTCCTGCCATAATGGTCATGCAATCATGTTTTGCCTTTTCTCTGAGTTCATGTTCTGCGCGAATAATCCTTAAATGGTTTGTAATTCTGGCTATTACCTCTTCCTGACGTACAGGTTTTACTATATAATCTACTCCTCCGGCATTAAAGCCCTGTACAATACTTTCAGTATCATTGAGAGCACTCATGAAAATAACGGGAATATCCTTTGTTTTTATATGTTCCTTTAACTTTTTACAGACTTCAAAACCATTCATTTCAGGCATTATAATATCAAGGAGGATAAGATCAGGTTTTTTACTTTCAGCGATTTTCAGGGCAATTTCAGTGTTCTGTTCCAGCATTACCTGGGCGTTAAACTCATCCAGATAATCAAAAAGTATGCCTAAATTCCCCGGTTGATCGTCAATAATCAAAATTTTTGAACCTTCAATAATATTATCTTTCATTTTACTTCCTCCAGATATTTTTCCAGCAAACTCCTCATGTTCTCTATCTCGAAACCATCGGTCAGTTCTTTAACTTTTTTGTAAAAAGCCATATAATCTTTATTTAACTCTTTAATCCTTTCCAGTTCCTGTCTTATAAGCTTAAAATTACTTCCAATTGACATGTTATATAAATTCTCTATTAATTCAGCAGGAGGAAGTATAAATTTTTCTTCTTCTTTTTTATATTCCAGTTCCAGCCTGAGATGTTTTGATAATATGGTAAATAAATCATAGTAAAGGAATGGTTTTGTAATCCAGTCATCAAATCCAATCTCTATGAGTTCGTTAAACGGTTTGTCTAACTTACCTGCCGATATGGCAATAATTTTTATCTTCTTATATGCTTCATTTTCCCTGATTTTTCTGGTAATTTCATAGCCATCCATATGGGGCATAATTAAGTCCATAAAAATCAAGTCAGGCATGAAATCATCTAATTTCTCCAGACATTCTATGCCGAGTTCTGCTTCTTCTACATAAAATCCCGATCTGTTTAATATGTCAGACAGAACCATCCTGTTTTCAAATTTATCGTCAACAACGAGAATTCTTCTTTTTTCTCCTTTATATCCGGTGATTATATCTTCATTACTTAGCTGATAATCGTTAAGGCAGGATATTTCGGGAAGTTCTATTTCGAACTGGAATTTACTGCCTTTACCATAAAGAGTTTCTACCTTCAGTTTTCCTCCCATCAGTTTAACCAGATTCCGTGTTATAGTAAGTCCAAGCCCTGTTCCTTCGGCTTTTCTGAGATGATCTCCAAGCTGCGTGAAAGGTGAAAATATTTCTTCAAGGCTTTCTTCCGGTATACCGGGGCCTGTATCTTTTACAGAGAACATTATTTTGCCCTTCTGTTTTTCTGCCCTGAAGGTTATACTTCCTTTTTGAGTAAATTTAACAGCATTATCAAGGAGATTGATTAATGTCTGACTTAACTTTTTTTTGTCTCCTTCCACATATAAAGGTAAATCTTCGGAATACTGTGTATTGAAAATCAGTTCTTTAGCCTGTGCTTTGACTTTAATTATTTCTTCAACAAAGTGTAACAAATTTTTCAGCCTGAAATGCTCCTTTTCCAGTTCAATTTTGCCTGCTTCTATTTTTGCAAGGTCAAGGATGTCATTGATCAGCTTGAGTAGATGTTTGCCGCTCTTTTCAATGATATTTATGCCTCTTTTATAGGCTTCTGATAATTGTGTATCCTGCTGGAATAACTGGGCATAACCGAGTATTGCATTCAGGGGAGTGCGCAATTCATGGCTCATATTTGCAAGGAATAAACTTTTAGCGCGATTTGCCTCTTCTGCAGCAATACGTGCTTCAATAAGAGCACTTTCAAACTTTTTTCTCTCTGTAATATCACGTTCTATGAAGAATATGTTAACAGGATTTCCTTCTCTGTCTCTTATGACTTCAGCATTGATTTCTACAAAAAATCTGGTTCCGTCTTTTTTGATAACAAGATATTCACTGAAACCTGTATAGTTTCCTTTCAGCATTTCCTGAATAGAGGTTTTTGCTTTTTCATGATATGTTATATCAAGGAAATCAAACATATTTCTTCCTTTTATTTCATCTAACGAATTATACCCGTACATGACAAGTAATTTGTCCGACATAAATTTAATTTTACCGTCTGTCGTTACAAAAGCTATGCCATCTGGAGAAGTATTAATTATTGTACGCCATCGTTCTTCACTTTCAGAAAGTTCTTTTTCTATCTGTTTACGGGCCGTAATATCCTGAATAAATCCTTCCAGATATGTTATGTTACCATCACTGTTAGTTACCTTACGACCGATAAAATCTGCTATTATAAAGTTTCCGTCTTTTCGGCGCCATTTGATTTCGTCATGAATCCAGTCATTTTGTTTTAACATAAGCTCTACAATCTTCGAGCGTTTGTCTATGTCTGCATAAATCTGGGTATTCATATCTGATATGCAGGAAATCAATTCCTCCGGCGACGAATAGGCAAGTATCCTGACCAGTTCCGGATTTACTCTTATGAATTGCCCGTCTATTGTTGAATGAAATATACCAATGGGGGCGTTCTGGAAAAGATTCCTGTAATTTGCCTCACTCAGTCTCAGAGCCTCTTCTGCCTGTCTTCGAACGGTAATATCGGTAAAAGACACTATGATTTTTTTTATGTTCGGAATCATGGCAACTGACATCAAAGCATGTCCTATTTCGCCATTTTTTCTATAAAAAGTAAATTCATATTTCTCCGGGGCATCTTTCGGATTTATAAGTCTCAGACGGTTATATTCTTTTAATCTTTCAAGATCTTCCGGCGGTATTTGCTCTGTCCAGCTCATCCCGATAACTTCTTCTTTCTTATAACCGCTCATCTGACAGTAGGCATCATTTACCATCGATATGGTCGTGTCAGGTTCGATGATTGCCATTGCCGCAGAGTTACTTTCAAATATAGTGCGGAATTTATCTTCACTCCGGCAGAGTGCTTCCTCTGCCATTCTGCGTTCCGTAATATCCTGAACCATAGAAATGATTCCATGAACATTTCCATCACTGTCCTTAAGTGGCGTGTTGGTCCACTCACAGATAATTCTGTTTCCATGTTTAGTTATGTTATCATTGACACTGCTGGCAGTCATATCACCTTTCAACAGCCTGATACAGATATTATACATATCTTCTTTTATATCTGACGGCAAAAGAAGGTCAGTAATATTTTTGCCTGTTACTTCCTCCGAAGAGTAGCCGAATATTTTTTCCGCAGCAGGGTTCCAGCTTCTGATTGTGAAATCATTATTCCACACAATACAGCCGGAAGGCATTCTGTTGAATTGTAACTCCAGATAGGATTCTCTATCTTTTAATTCGGCAAGGGATTTGCTCTTTGCTTTATTGGCCGATTCTGCCGCTTCTTTTGCTTCGTTTAATTCCGCAGTCTTTTCCGCTACTCTATGTTCGAGAGTTCTATTGTATTCTTCGAGCCTTCTATAAAGTTTTGAATTCTCAATGGATGTAGCAAGCTGTGACGAAAGGATATTTAACATTTCTATTTTATTCACTGTGAAAATGCCTGACATTATATTGTTTTCAAGATACAGAATTCCTGTTAATTTATCCTGATGAATAAGGGGCATACAGAGAATAGATTTGATCTTATTTCTCAGAATATAAGGATCATTGATATAAATTCCTTCTCTGGAAGCATCGTTGAGAATAAAAGTATCTCTCGTTCTTTCTACATAGGTCACAATTTTTACTGAAATATTGTCGCATTCTTTAAGGTCTATGGATTTTATGACTGTATGTTTGTCTACTTCAATTTGAGCTTCTACGTTAAGTATTCCGTCATTTTCTAAAATAAGAAATCCTCGTTGAGCACCTGAATGTTCTATCAATAAAACCATGGTTTTATTGATCAGGTTTTCTAAAAAAATCTCTCCGGAAATTATGTGAGATGCCTTTATAACTGTTCCTAAATCCAGTATTTCGGAAGAAGATGATGAAGGGGAAAGCATTTCTGCGTCAGGAGTTTTTTTCTGAGAACTTTCGCTTAAATATTCTCCGTATTTTTCTTTCATATGTTCAATTTTACTCATGGCACCCATGATGGAATATCCATAAAAGGCTTTTCTCAAATGAAGGCAGGCATAATCTTTATTACCTCTCTTATCCCAGAATTTTCCGGCTCTTTCCTGTGCCAGTATTTCATCTTTAATAAATTCATGCTCTTTCGCCAGATTGATTGCCATTGTGTAATAGTCTATTGCTTCTACTGTGTGGCCCGATATGCTGGCTATTTCTGCTTTTACAAGGAGATATTTATGAAGAAAATTTTCAGGACAATTATCTGCCCATATTCTCATCTGTTTTTGATTTATTTTAAGCTGTTCTTCATATTCTTTTTTTCTTTCTTCATCGCACATGTCATATAAATCAGCCAGGATAAGGGAATAATAAAAATTATATTCTGCAGAAATAAAAAGACCCCATATGTATTCCGAGAGTTCTTTCGCTTTCATTATATAAGTAAGTGCTTCCTGAGTTTTACCGTAAAGATAAAGAACCTGTGCTTTTAAAGTATAATACTCACATGAAAGGCGATGATTTTTATTCCTGTGACAGTCATCCATAAATTCTTCTTCTCTTATTTCCTCTGTATCAAAGGATAATCTGTTTTTCGTAAAACCGCTTAAATTTGTAATTATTATGGTCAGACATGTAAGAATGGCTATAGCCATTTTATTAGCAGTTTTCTCTGCAAAATGTATATAATCCGTTATATCTGAAATCATATCTTTAAGGCATTTATTGCCGGTATAAAAATAATCTTCTCCTCTGTGACAGAGACAGTAACCTGCAAACTCCATCTCTCCTCCTTCAAGACCTGCCCTGTATCCTTCAATATTAATTGTGTCTTTTTCTTTAAGAGGTCTTACCCAGTGAAAAATGAAATTACCGAATATATTTGAAACTATACATCTCTGAGCAGGGGCTCTGAATTTTTCAGATAAGTTCATTGCAAGAAGATTAAAGTCATAACCGGTTTTATAATTTCCGAAAATAGAATTATGCACCATACCATACATGGCATAACCTGTGCAGGATTCGGAAATATTGCCGTATTTAAGAGACAGACTTACTATTTTGCCTGCAATCAGACAGAACAGTTTTTTATTTATATAGTATGCAGGGCCAGCCATATAAGAAAGTAATTTTATAACCTGTTTTTTCCCGGCGTCTGTCATAATCGGCATATCAATCAGGGAAGCGATGGATTTGTCTCCAAGATTATTATTTATAATACGTATCTCTTTATCAATAGCCTGTTCCATTTTTGTTTCCGGCAGGTCAATGCCAAGTAAAGACAGTGCTTTTATGCCTGTATGAATTGCTTCTTCGTGCTCTGCCATTATGGTAAGCTGTACAAGAAGAAGAGAATACAACTCTGCCTTTTCAAAAGGTGTTTTACTCCTGGTAAGGGCAAATTTAATTAATTTCTGTGATTCGTCATAATGGCCGTTAAAATATTCAATCTCTGCACCTTCTTTATACAGGTCAAAAGCCAGTTCATAGTAATCTGTCCAGATCCTGTCAGGTAAAGCTTCAAAACATTGTTTTACGTATTTCAAAGCTTCTCTGTAAGCAATGAATTTTTTTGCCTTTTTGCCTGCCATAAGATTTAATCTTATAAATTCAATTTTTTCCTTCTCTTGTGTTATAAGTTCTTTTGCAGCATTTAAATGATCAACTATCTCGAAAAGTCTTCTGTCAAGCTCCTGACTGGATAGATTGTAAAAAAGCTGCTTCTCTGTACAAAGGTGAAGTGTTTTTTTCTCATATTCTCCGTTGGGAAAAGATTCTATTTTCCCGGTTTTTTCTAATTGATTGAGACATTCGTCAAGATCTTTTTTCAGTCCCCGTGGACTTCTATAACGATCTTCAGGATTTTTTGCCATAAGTTTCATTATTATATCTGATAGAACCTCCGGAATATTCCTGTTTACGAGACATGGGGGCACAGGAGTTTGTGCAATATGGGCATGTACTAATTCCATTAAATCACTCCCGGTAAAAGGAGGTTTCCCCGTTAAAATTTCATAAAAAACTGCTCCGAGAGAATAGTAATCTGTTCGATAATCGGCAGGGCGACTGGTTCTTCCCGTCTGTTCCGGAGAAATGTAAAGAGGATTACCTTCTATTTTCTGACTTTTTATCCTGCCGAAAAATTTTCTGGCAAGACCGAAATCTATAAGCTTAATCTCTCCTGTATCAGGATTGAACACAATATTACCGGGATTGATGTCTCTGTGAATTATACCTTCGTCATATAAATTTGATAAAATACCGGTAATTCTGGATGCCAGTAAAAGGAATTCTTTTAATGTAAAACCTCCGGTTTCCATAAAGTTTTTCAATGATACAGCGCCGAAGTCTTCAAAGATTATTATAAGGCTGTTCTTATATGACAGAAGTTCCAGAGATTTTATTACACCATTTAAATTTAAGCCGGAAGTAAGTTCATATTCAAATTTGTATTCTGTAAGTTCTTCCCGGGAAGGGTAATTGCTGTTTAACAGTTTGAGTATGACAGGGAGGTTGTCTTTACTGCGAATAGCTCTGTATACAGACGTTCTTTTACTTTCATATATTTTATTTAAACTGTGGTAGCCGGGAATGTCTGACATAGACTTCTCCTTTTGAAGTTGTTTTGATAATAATATATGGGGAAAATACCGGATTGAGTAATTACTGAGGTGAGCATAAATAATACATATATGCTCTCGTAACGCGTAACGCGTGACGCGTGACGGGAGGAAAACTTTTATTACATGCTTATGCTCAGGTCAGTAGAAGCGTGACTGGTAACACGTAACTCGTGACGCGTCACCCGTCACGATAATTAAATTTTATCAGATATTATTTTTATCTGCAAGTGAAAAATAGTGAGCAGTAAGTGACAGGATAATTTCTCCGCTCACTACTCACTATTCACTCTTTATTTATAAAACCTCAAATGTCACAGGAGCACATACTGAATTTATTTCAGGGTTATAATAAAGATAGGTTATTCCGGGCAGTGTTTTTGCCTTCAGAGGAATTCTGGCAAGTAGCCTGTAAGAACCGCTGAAGGATTTACCCTTATCCAGACCGTTCAGATAGAGAACCACTTTACCTTTGAAGGTTTCATACTTTGATATGGTATGTTTCTCTATCATTTTCTCCAGATCCTCTGTCATGACATCAAATCCCGGAGGAATGCCTGCTTCTATCATGACCATAGGTGCATAGGAGTTGCCAAGGTTTTTCACATCTACCTTACAGGTTATGTAATCAGAGGTTTTTACTTCTGTCTTATCATAGCCGAGATTTATGGAAAGCTCCTTCCCTGCAGCTTTTTCACCTGACCATGGCAGATAATAAATACCTGCCACGCGATAGGCAATGGTTCCTTCACCTTTCATGGCAATCTCTATCTTATTATCACCTGTTTTTACATATTTCTTCAGATCAAACTGCTGAAATACGTCCTGGTTTTTCTCATCTACTTTAAAGGAATCTGCCTTCTGTCCGTTAATGAGTATATCGGCAGTGACATCTAATTTGTCTGATTTCATACCTGTCTGGGACATCATTAAAGCTCTCATTGCAAAGATTGTCGCCTGAGTTGACTGCCAGAGGCCGTAATGATCCTTTGATCTGACTATAAAATTCAGCCCTTTTGTTGTAGTTTCGGGATAAACTCCTGCTTTTAACATGCCGTATATGATAAGAGCAGTCGTTTCTATCTGTGCCGGTGTTCCGGAAGAATAGAGAGAATTTGACTCCCAGTATACAGCACCTTCCTCTGACTTTTTCAAACCGTCAAGTTTCTCCAGAATCTTTAAACCTTCACTGTCTGAAGGATTTACCGTAAGGAATGCATTGGCACAGAGGGCAAGTATATAGGGATTGTCAATCTGTCCGAGATTCTTTTTCAGATATGCTATTGAGTCAGACAGTTCATCTTTACAGTTTGCTTCTGCCAGAGCCCATGTAATATATGCGGTGGAAGGTATGTTATTAGACTGAATTGTACCCCACATTTCAGCATGGGCAAACTGTGCGTCAGGAGTCCAGCTTCCGTCAGGTTCTCTTACGGAGAGAAGCCATTTTTTCGCCCTTTCAATGACGGCAGTATCTACCTGATATACTTCCGACATATCGGTAAATTCCATTATGCCATAGGCAGTCAAAACCTTTGTTGCAGGTGCTTCACCCCAGACCTGAAAACCTCCTCCCTGTATTTCGTAACCGAGAAGCATCTGGTAACCCTGATTTATATATTCATTGGCTTTTCTCTCAATCTCGGGAGAAGACTGTTTTGTTTTCCTCAAATAATCCAGGGCAAGCACATTGGGATAGGTGGTGGAAGAAGTCTGTTCAAAACATCCTGAAGGATTACAGAATACATTATCAAGTCCTTCTACAATCTGAGAGAAAGGTCTCGGATATACCGTAAGGAGAATATTACTGCCTCCCGATACTGCATTACCCGGTATATTTAGAGTTGTACTTCCGCCTTTCCCTGTTATCATATCGCCTTTATAGAGGATATATCTTTTCCCGTAAGGTTCTACTTCTATTTCTTTTGTTATGGCATCACCCATAGAGCTTCCCTTTGCGTTCACTGTAAGTTTATGTATGCCTACTTCTTTCACCTTTATACGGAAAGATGCACCTTTTACATCTTCTTTCGGAACAGCTGCTTCTATTATGTCCTCACCGTTTATTATTTCGAACCAGTCTCCCTTTTCCAGTTTTAATTGAACCTTCTGTGTGGAAGGAAGATAATTGTAAATAGATACTGGAATTGAAACCTCATCTCCTGCTGTGAGTTTTACTGGAAGATTTAAATCTATAAAGAAATCCTGGAATACCTTTACGCCGGTAGAATAATTTCCGAGTTCTCCTTTCAGTGAATTTGCCACAGTACTCATTCTCCAGGTAGTAATTGAATCTGCAAGAGGGATACTCAGTTCAGCTTTACCTTTATCATCTGTAATAATCTGGGGGTTACTGAAAAGTGTTTCAGGAAAATATTCCCTTACCCTTACAGGCTCTACTCCGCCATCTAAAGATGCCTGTGTGGCAGCTGCAGGTGCGGGAGGTGCGAGTGCCTTATCTTTTGTACCGTAGTCTATGCCCTTATCCATTTTCTGTTCTGCCGTGGCTATTCTGGCTTCGTTTTTTTCTAACTCGAACCCGCCGCCTTTAAGGTTATCTTCATAAACTATAACTTCCGGTCTGGGTATAGCTCCTCTTGCTATTACATAATCTCTGTAAGTCATGTCATCAGGTGTGCCTTCTTTCCCGTCTGCACCGATACATATTACATTCGCCATAGTTTCATTCCAGTAAGGGCTGGTGCTTTTATTTTCACCCTGAGGCGGTTTTACAATATAATCCTGTCCCCACGGGTCTTTTGTCGCCTGCATGATACCTGCTTTCACAAGGTCATTTATACTGTTTGCATACTGTTTATTATTTCCATAAAAACTCTGACATGCACGACCTGCTATCTGAAGATCGCCAAGAATTTTCTGGATTTTTTCTCTGTAAGAATCCTGGTTTACCGTATAGGGCGATATTTGCGGTGACTGGGCTATCAAAACTTTTGCACACGTATCGCTTGAAGGTTCCTGGGCATTCAGTATGAAATCACCCATATTAAGACCTTTTAAGACATATGGTGAAGTAAGATACCGGGGATTAACCAGATAATAGATTTTCTCCATTCCCGGCCGTCTTTCAAACATGGCAAAGAGACTTTCATCCACTATGTCCACTCCTATAGCCGAAGGTACAGGAGCGCCTTTTTTATCGGTTACTTCGAAACTAATTTTTGCTTCCTCGCCGGGACGATAAGATTCTTTATCTAACTTTCCTGATATATTGAGCCCCATGGGAGCAATATAAACACTTCTGTTATCCTGAACAATGCCGCTGTACGGCGATACGAAATAACCGTTTAATGAGACGAGTCCGAATACTCCGGAAGGAACATCAAAGTGAATATTACCCTGTCCTCCTTTTATATCGACTGATTGTGTAAATAAGGTTTTCCCTGCTCTTATAATATCCAGGTAGGCAGTACCTTCTTTCTGGGTGGAAAGAAGCTTTATTTTTGCCACATCTCCGTTTGCATAAATGGTTTTATCGCTTCTTACGATAACACTCTCTCCTTTTGCTTCTGCCATAAAGTTTACTGATTTTTCCGCTTTATTACCTTTTTTATCCTGTGCCGTAACAGTTAAAGACAGGTTTTCACCGGCTTTCGGCGTGCATGGAAGTACTGTATAGCCGTTACTGTCGGTTGTAAGCTGCCGTGGTTCTTTCCCGTCTGAGAATTTTACCGTAAGATTACATTCTGCAGGGCTTCCGTCAGGATTGCTTGTAAGTATATAAACATTATTTTCCAGGTTTGCCACCAGTCTTCCTCCTTCAGGCATTACCTGAACCGTAATAGGATCTTTTGTCAGAGGATAGTTATGTGTTACAACTTCTTTATGTTCTGTCGGATCAATCACATTTGCTTCAAGCTGTATATAGGCTTTGTTCTGTTCATAAACAGGTCCTGAAAAATTCTTCTGTATATCATAGGAAAATTTGTATATTCCTTCTTTATCTGTTGTTCCTTTTATGGTGGAAACTTTTTTAAATGTTCCGTCATAGGCCATGACATTTATAATCACTTTTGCTCCTGTTGTAGGTTTACCGAAGAAATATTTTGCACTTACATGGCCTTCTATTTTTTCACCTGCCTGATAGAACTGCTTTTCTGCTTCCATAACAGGTTTGAACTTGGGAAGAACATATTTCTTTACGAGGAATTTTTTCTCTACTGTTCCGCAATCGCCTGAGATTTTTATTGTATATTCTCCCATATTTATCTCTCTTGCAAGGACAAAATCCGTTGATGCTATACCATAGTCAGACGTTTCTTTTTCTTCTTTCAATACTTTGTTACCTTTAGGGTCTATTATTTCCAGGGTAACTTTCTTTTTACCGGCCGGTTCAAGAGTGGGTAAAAGTAAAGACATTGACTTTATATAAACAGTCTGCCCCGGCTGATAAAGAGGTTTATCTGTGGAAAGATTTGTTTTCGGTTCTTTTTCTTTAATAGTTACAGGGACAATATCTTTTCTTTCTCCTTCAGGAGATTTAACTTTTATTTCTATTGTGCCGTTACCTTTTATATCGGAAGGAACCGTATAGTTAAAAGAAATACTTCCGAAATCATCACTGGACTGTTTGAAGAGTTCTACCGTTTTTTGATTTTCACTGGCAGTTAAGGTGGCGGTAATTTCTGCGCCTTTCAGTGGTTTCATGCCTCTCGCATCAAAGGCTATAATCCTTAAAGATGCCGGAGAACCGGAAAAAAGTTCATTCTGTCCTATGATTCTGGTTTCCAGATAGTTTCCGCCGGATATATTTTTTTTACACGAAGAAGAACAGATAAGAATAAGAGATAGAAGTAATACCGGTAGTAATTTTGTTACGTTCATAATATGACCTCCTTAAATAATAAAATCAGGCAGTGTTATATACCGGACATATGTAGAAAAGAAAAAACACCTCCCTCTGTATGTTAATTGTAGTGATAAGTGAAAAGTGAAAAGAATAGGATTTTACCCGCTATTCACTACCCACTTTTCACTCCTTCTTGGTTATAAACTGGCTAAAATGGATTTTTAAAATTACTTCGTGAACATTTCACTTTTTATTTTTACTTTTCCTGTCAGTCGCAGATTTTTTATTTTTATTCCTTAAAAAGTAATTATAGTGTATTTCATAACTTATTAGAATTTAAGTTTGTCGTGACGCGTAACGCGTAACGCGTGACGGGTTTTAATCCCTGCGCATCACGAGGTCATTATTTATGGATAGTTATGAAACTAACTATAACAAATAACTTTAGCTAAAAGTTAACAAAAATTTAACACGGGACTATTGCAAATTACGGTGCTATTTTATTAAAATTATATTATGAAATAATGTTTCCAGGAGGATTAAGTGAATGAACATTTTCGGAATACAGCATAAGACGGAAGTCTTTTCATCCCGGGTTAAGCACCGGAGCAAAGATAGTTACAGTAATGACAGGGTGGATTTAAATAGAAATCCCGCCGGCAGTGTTGTGGAACATGATTTGAAATTATATAAAAAGGCAGTAGAACAATTAAAAGCTGCAGATATGGAAGATATGCCCCTGTTAAACGATATGCCGTCTCCTGATTCGTTGAAAGAAACAGTCAGGAAGGCTGTCTCCGGTGAACCTGCACATCCCGAAGATGTGGCGTCATTTATTGATGACGTGAGAAGCGATAGACCGTCTGCTTCCGGTGGATCTACAAATCCCGCGGATTCTGATATAGTATTAAAATTTAACGACCTGTTTGATAAAGGTATGGTAAAACCCGGTGATATTATACTGATTTCTATGAGGACAAATCTCTCCATTCATCCCCTTGCAAATATTCTTCCGGGGAAATATACCCACGTGGCAGTTTATCTCGGCAAAAATGAAAAAGGAGAGCATCAGAGTATTGATGCCAAGGCACATCAACGAACACCTATCCGTACTGTAGACTGGTGGCCGAAAAATTACAATAACTGGTGTGTTATAAGCCCCCATAAACCTGATGGAACAGAATTAACAGACGAGGAAAGGCAAAAAGTAGTGAAGTTTGCCAGAAGTGCAGAAGGATGTAAATACAATTATTCCTGGATTAATAATAAAGTACATCTCCCTGTTGTAAAAGATAAAAGCAGATTTTATTGTTCTCAACTGGCATGGGCTTCTTATAATTTTACCCTTGGTATCAATCTTGATCCGACTCCGGGTTTCAGTCCTAAATATTTATGGGGAGTTTCTCCGCAGGAACTGCGTGATTCTCCGTTTGTTGATGTCGTAGGTGAATATAGAACAACCGACTGATATGATAATAAAGAAAGCAATCTCATTGTGAATTATGGGGTTGCTTCCTTTATTTTACTTTCTGAATTTTGACGTGATATTAATAATAGATTCACTAAACCCTTGGGATCTGTTGCAATATTATCCATATTTCCTTCATAGTCTGAAATCTTTCTTCAGGTTTTTTTGCAAGACATTTCATAATCAGTTCGTTTAACTGCCTTGAAATATTATCTCTTTTCATAACAGGCGGAACAGGTGTGGAATATTGATGGGCACTTATAAGCTGAGGGTCAGGGAGGTTAAAGGGCAATTCTCCCGTAACCATTTCATAAAGCAAAATACCGAAGCTGTAAATATCTGTTCTGTGATCGACAGAGGATATTCCTCCGGAAATAGAAATACACTGTTCAGGTGAAGCCCAGGCAAGATGGGCTACAGTTCCTCCGAATTCTGTTTTACCATCTCTGTCAAGTTTTTTCGCTCCTCCGAAATCGCAAAGTTTTATTGATTTTCCGGAAAACATAATATTATCGGGAGCAAGATCCTGGTAAACAATATTATTCTGATGGAGTAGTGATAATATCTCCGACACCTGAGATGCAATCTCTATTGTGTCACTTAATTCCAGTCCTCCGGAATTTTCCTTAAGCATCTTTGCAAGGGAACCATCCAGGTATTCCATGGCAAAATAATATTCGCCACAGCTTTCAGGTATTACACTGACGACAGAAGGAAGGTTTAAATCAAGGAGTAAATTATATTCTCTTTTTATTTCTTTCTTAATTTCCTCATTTAATCTGTGCTCGTTATGTAAGATCTTCAGGGCTACAGTCCTCAGGGATAAAAGATCAAAAGCCTTCCATACGGAAGCATTTGCTCCCTTACCTGTAAGTTCTATCAGGGCAAACCGTGCTACCCTTTCTTTAGAGAGCATTTCAAGCATTTTCCCTGCAACAGAATATTCAGGATCACATTTATATATCTTTTCATATATCTTTCTGGCACCATCGTAATCACTGTTTGAAATAAGCTTTTCTGCAAATATTCTGTGGACTTTCAGTATTTCTCCTTCTTCTTCGGAATTTTTTAGAGGGAATTTATTTAAAATTTCTGCAGCTTTTTCCATATTATTCAAATGTATAAAATCCAGAGAAAGCCATGCCCATAATTTCTCATCTGTTTTTAGCCCGGGAATATCCACCATTGTTTCAATGAGATTTACTCCTTTTTCCCATTGATTGTGGGCTGTATAATGACTGTGAATATGTTCCGCAACAGTTTTCTGTTTTTCTGCAGGCCAGTCCACCTGTTCTTTTAACATGCTTTCTAAAAAATTGATATGGTCTGGATTGAAGCTTTTACGTTCAATATATATCATGGCAAGTTTTGTTTTCAGATCTTTATAATCAGGTGAAAGTTCCATGGCAAGTTCGAAACAGTCCTGGCTGTCTTTAAGTTCTCCTTTATGGGAGTATAAAATACCCAGATTGTAATATCTTTCAGGTGAATTATCAGGGAGTTTAGCGAAAAATTTTTCAGCCATGTCAGTATTGCCCGATTTTATATAAACCTGCCCTGTCAGTGCAACCGTGTCGGAATTTTCCTCTTTTATGTTTTTTAAATACTCAATAGCCTTAATAAAATGCTCCTCAAGAGGAGGAAGCAATTCCATATAAGATTTTCCAAGAAGATAATAAATATTATCTTCCTTTATACCTTTCAGAAGAGCTTCTTCCAGAAGTGTTATTGCTTCTTGGAACGAAGCATTTTTTATTAAAAGCTCCCCAAGTGTGATGACTTCCTCTTTTTTCCATTCTGTCTTTACAGGTTTATAGAGATATTCTATAGCTTTATCTGTAATATGTTTATTAACATAATAGGCATAAAGTTTTCGGCAGATTTCCATATCAGAAGAGCCGGTATTTTCTGCCTTCTCCCAGAAGGTTACAGAGGAAAGCATATCTCCTCTTTCATATGACATATATCCGAGTCTTACAAGGGATTTTATATGGTTATCACAGGCTATGATTTTTTTATAGATTTTTTCGGCTCCATCTTTATTTCCTTTTTCTTCTTCTTTAACGGCAAGATTGTATAATATGTCTGATCTGTAATGTACTATGTCCGATTCTTCAGGATGAATTTTCAAATAATTGTTGAGTATATAAAGTTCTGATGGTGAACAATGTTTTAATTTAAAGCACAGTGATGTTAATTCTTCGAGAATGTAATGTTTTCTGACGGAACCGGTTTTTAGAGAAATTTTGAAAGCTTTTTTCAAATTCACCAGGGCAGATGACAGTTCTCCGAGTTCCCGGGCAATTTCTGCCATGTTTATTAAGGCTTCTATTATATGTTCGCCTGTATGTTCGCTTTTATCTCCGTCTTCGCCACTGTATTTCCTTAAAAATTCTCCGAAATCATAGGCAGATGCTTTAAGTCTTCCAAGAGATTTCAGAATAAAAGCTCTTTCCAGATATACGGAAGGGTTGCTGTATCCTTCATTAATAGCCTGTGAATAAAATTCAAGTGCTTTTACATAATCATTTTTCATGCACTGTGCAAATATAAAAGCTCCTTCCGGTGAAAGTTTTTCCTTCTTATTATGTAGGAATGATAAAATTTCCAGAGAATCACTTTTTTTTCCTGTATAATAATAAACCAGGGCAAGTCCTTCCAGCGCTTTGCTGTTTCCCGGGTAAAACCTTTGAAGAGACAGAAAATAGTTATATGCTTCTTCATAAGATTTCCTGGACATGGCAAGATTTCCGAGAGTTAGCAGTGCTTCTTCTTCACAGGGAGATATAGAAATTAATTCTTTAAAATATGCTTCAGCCGCTTCAGGAGATGTTTCCATATAAAGGATGCCCAGTTCTCTTAAAAATTCCTTCTTTTTATCGGGAAATCTTCTCAAAGCATTTCTGTACAGGTCTGTTCCTTTCTCTTTATTTCCCAGTGCTAAATAGAATCTTCCCACTGCCAGAGTGGTATTTACGTCAGAAATATGTTCCTCTTTTATTAATCCTATAAATTTATTTGCATCCTGCCCCATCTCAAGATTAAGCTTTGCCAGGCAGTAGAGAATAACAGGAGAGGTTTTGTCGGTTATGTTTTTTTCCAGATACATAATAGACTCGTCTGTACGGTCCATAAATAAATAAACAAATCCTTTTCTAAATGGAATAAATTCTTTACCTTCCATAATGGAAATTATGTCCGGATTTGAAAGATATTTTATGAGACCTCCTGCTATGTCAGGCAGAGAAGATGTAGAGAGTTTTTTTGTAAAATAATTCCACAGTATTCTTATATCGTGCTCCTCCAGTTTCCACCCGGGACGGGAAAAGGCTTTCTTGTAGATTTTGTAAGCAAATTCATCACACAGATAAGAGGGAATGATGAAGGAAGTATAAATTTCCAGCATGGCATTTACTATTTCTTCTCTTATTTTTACACCCACATCGTCTCTATCAAAGAAATATCGGTAAATTTCAATGGCTTCAATGTCATGCCATTTATTTTCAAGGGCAGATATGAGCAGGTAATATTTTAATGTTTCATTTTCTCCTCCAATCTTTATTGCTCTTTTATAGGTCTCCAGGGCTATTCTGTCTGTCCTTTCTTCCGATAGATATATGAGGGCAATGGAATGGATAATTTTTATGGAAATATCATGCCAGAACTGCCCCGTATACCTGTCTATGTCAGAGAGGATTATAGACAGAGCTTTTTCCAGATATTCCTTCTGTTCCGACGATGTTTCCCGCTGGGATTTTTGTCCTGTCGATGTTTGCGCCGGCGTGCCCATGGAATAATAAACCCACATGATAAAACTGGCTCTGTCGTTCCGGTTTATCTCCCATGATTTACGGTAAATCTCTCCTGTAAAATTATCCGATATTTTATTTACAAGAAGGGCACTGGCACAGATGTGTATGATTTCCTTACTGTCAGGGGCCAGGCTGTATCTGTTTAAATAGAGACCCAGTGCCAGTTCATCCAGTCTTCTCTCTTCAATAAATGTGTCTGTCAGAAAATCTATGACGGAATCTTTCACTGCTATATCTGATTTTAAGGTATCTATATAAATTTTTTTAGCCATATAACCTCTGTTTCTCTCAGAGAGAAATGTTTCCGCCAGAAAAGACAGGAGTCTGTCTCTTTCTGCAAAGTCTTTCCCTGACAGGTAAATCTGAAGACATAGCTCAAACAGAGAGTCCATACTTTTTCCATGTATGAGGAGTGTTCTTACAAGAGCCAGCAGGTTTTCTTTATCTTCCTGTCTTAATAACCAGCATTTTTCATATACAGGCAGTGATAAGGCAGAGAAATCTTCCTGTTCCCTTAATAATTTTGCAAGGAATATCGTATTGTTTGTCTTATTCGGGTTAAGGGAAAATGTAAGCCAGTAATTTTCAATAGCTTCAGAAGATCTGTCTTTTGTTTTTATATAAAAATCATTTATTATGTCAATCAGTATATGATTATCTTTTATCAATTCCATACACGCTTTTATATGAAAGAGTGAAAAATCCTTCTGACCGTAAAGTGTAGCTGACAGAAGGAACAGGGGATACCTGTATTTATGGGCAAACAATGTTTTAAGTGTATGGCAGAAAAATAATATTTCTTCTTCACAGGAGAGGGCAAACATGTTGAATGGTGAAAAATTATCTATAAACTGTTCCTCTGAAATTGAGGAAATGAGTCCGTATTTTACAGGATCTTTTATTTTTATCGTGCCAGTAATTTCCCGTGACAGATCAGGAAAGAATTTTCTGAATATTTTTATATCTCTGTTTTCTATTTCCATCCGGCGGAGATTACTCAAAGCCCAGTCTTTTTTTTTCCTGTCCCCTGTAAGATGGTATAAACCATAGAGATGGAGATAGGCGGTGGAACACTGAAAATCAATTTTGAGTGCATTGAATATTATAGAGAGCGGTTCTCTGAAATTTTTTAAGAATTTGTGTCCTGACGTCTTCACCGTGATTATAAAACCTTTATAACTTAAAGCTACAGGATTCTGCTGATCGAATCTCAGACTGTCATTTACTTCCATAAGAGCATTATCTATTTTATTCATATCCAGATAAATTAAGGATCTAAAAAATCTTATTCCCGGCCTGTAGAAAAGTTCTTTATCTTCTATAAATATTTTAGATGAAATATCCAGTGCTTTACTATATTCCTCTTTAAGATAAAAGCAATTCATTAAATATACCAGTGATGGTATAACATGGTTTCCTTTAATTTCTACAAGTTTTTCAAGATATGTTATGCCTTCCGAATAATTACCTTCCTTTACGGAGATTTCCGAAAGATATAAAAGAATTGGTACAGAATTACCTTCTTTTTTCAGAGCTTTTTCGAAGAATTCCTTCGCTTTCGAATAAAGAGAATGTTTGTAAAAAGCCCTGCCAAGTAACATATCTCCGTAAAAACCCGTATCGGAAAACTCGAAAGCTTTCTGATAGGCATAAAGAGATTCCTCAAATTGATCGACATATTCCAGGGCAAGACCTTTATAGAGAAACAGAGAAGATGAAACAGGGCATAGTGAAATGCCTTTATTTAGATATGTAAGGGTCATGCCGGGCGACCCTTCCATAAGAAGAATCCAGGAAAAGTTCCTTATTGTCAAAGGATCCGGGTCACTTACGGAAAGAAAGGGATTTTTTTTATCTTCCTCTTTTTTGCACCGGGAAATAAGTGTTTTGAGAGATGTCAAATAAGATACAGTAGGAGAGATTTTAAGGCCTC
Source organism: Bacillota bacterium (assembly GCA_029555925.1). Next base: position 10,263 of record JAKPQU010000137.1, on the reverse strand, counting down.
TGTCTGTATAATAAGCAGCTTTAGGGAAATTTTTTAATTGTCCTTCAGCCATAGCAAGATAATAAAGGGCAAGAGGTGAATGTTTATTCCATTTCAGGGAAGTCCTGAAATATTTCAGTCCCTTTGATACATCATGTTTCTTTAAATAAATAAGACCTTCCAGGAGGCATAATAACGATTTCATCAGCTTATAGAGAGAAAAATCGTCCCGTGAGTATATCCAGGAAGATAAAGAAATGAGGGATGTCTGTGCCAGTACATCTTCAAGACGGGAAAAATCTCTTCTGTTAAAATACCATATAGAGAGATAAAAAAGACTCTGGAAATAAAAAAATGATGCCAGATTTTTATCTTTTCCTGACGCCCGTGCAAGTGCTTCATAAAATGAAGAAGATGCTTTTATATAGTCTTTATTCAGCCAGTAAGTAAGACCGAGATTGAAACATACGGGAAAATCTTTTTTGAAACTTTTAAATTCGGAAATAGCCTGTTCTATGTTACCGGATGTAATATAATTGATTCCCAGCCGGTATTCTTCAGGTTTTTCAAAAAGTTCAAGTAAATATTCTACAAAATTCTTTTCCTTCAGGGCTAAAGGATAAAACTTTTCTTTCATAGGTGAGATTATAACATAAAAAGGATTTCATGTGCTATTGTGGAATTTTTTATATGTGAGTAGTGAAACTATCCGTTACATTTCACAGGATACGAAATTCATCAGGGAGTTGATTTGAAATGGCAAAAATAGGTATTGATGCAGAACAATTTTTTAAAGACCACCTTGATAAGCATTATGAGGAACTCTCTAAGAGAATAGGTGAGAGTGTAGAAAAAGCCATAAAAGAAGAGCTATATTCAAAAGATAAAAAACTTACTATGGAAGAGGCTCTCCAGAATATTATATATACTTCCGTAGGTGCTGCCACAGGGGAGACCATAACATTTTTAATAAGTGCTATGGCCAGAGCCATAGAGGTTAATAATGCAAAACTTTATTATGAACTGATAGGCAGCAAAAAGAGTAAATCGAGAAGACCGAAAGGCCATGAAGAGTGAACGGTGAGTGATAATTTTATCACGCGTCACGCGTCACGCGTCATGCGTCACGATTCGAAAAACTGGTATTACAGAGAGCTTTCTAACATATATGAAGAATCTAAAAGATATATTCATAAGGTATCTGTAAATCCATGCAAAGAATGCTTTCGCTGTTGCTCTGTAGAAGCAAAGCTCGGTATATACATGCTGGAGTATGACTATATAGAGGAATTTTTACATGAATCTTCTGTCTCAGAAGGAAGAGTAAAATTTTTTAAGGACTATATTAATAAAAAGAAAAAAGACGGAAATTTTATCTATCATGTGTGCCCTTTTTATAACAATCATGCATGCAGTATCTATCCGGCAAGGCCTATGTCCTGCAGACTTTATCCTTATTTTTCAACAAAAGAGGATATTTGTTTTGAAGACTGTAATCTTAAATCTGTGGTTCAATTACTGACAGTGGAGAATATTCTTAATAAATTACCTTTTCTTGAAAGATATTATTTTTTAATAAATCTTTATAACGGTTATTTTTTTAATAAATTCAGACTTTTTTAGAATGCTCTTCCCGGAGGAAGAGCATTCTTATATAAAGGACTATAGCTGTGCTCCGCAGTAGGGGCAATACCATTTCGGAGGATCGAAGGCACCGAATACAATATCTCCTCTTCCTTTTGGTGCACCTTCACGATATGCTTCAAGAGAAACTATACTGCCGCAATGTTTACATACTGCATATTTGGCCATAGGGGGCAGCAGGTGAGCCATTGCTACCAGCAGTTCATATTCATACAGTATTTCAGTCAGTTCTGCATGTATATCATCTGAAAGTTTGGGTTCCAGCTGTTTCATCTTATCATAGACTTTCTGATGCTGTTCTGCAACTTCATCGGGAGTAATCCTGTTATCTTCCAGATATTTTCTTATCCCCTTTAATTTTGAAAGATAAATTTCGTCACCCTGTTGGTCAAACCATCCGTCTCTGGGCATTTAAATGAACCTCCTTTTTATTCGTGACGCGTGACGCGTGACGCGTGACGCGAGGATTATATGTATAGTGTATTTCATAACTTATTAGAATTTAAGTCGTCGTGACGCGTAACGCGTCACGCGTCACGGGTTTAATCCCTGCGCATTACGCTTTACGCATTACGAGGTCATTATTTATGGATAGTTATGAAACTAACTATAGTTAGTTAATAAATGAATTTTCTTCACATAAAAAAAATCTCCTTCTACAAATACTGTTTAAATCTTAAATTTCTGTACCACTGACTTAAGATTTAAACCTATCTCTTTAAGTTCTTCCGCTTTTTCTTTTAAATTATTACTGTTCTGTGCCAGTATTCCGGTAGATTTATGGACTTCTCCTATATCTCTGGCAATTTCATTTGCTACTGTAGAACTTTCCGAGACATGTCTGGATACTTCCTGTATCCCCTGGGCACCCTGGGAAATGGCAGTAGCTATTTCATTGGTGGTGGCAGATTGCTCTTCTACAGCACTTGCCACAGTATAAACTATCTGACTGATCTCTTCTATAATCCTGGATACTTCTTTTATTTCATCCATACTCATCTGAGTTGAAATCTGAATTCCTTCGATTTTTTTTCTTATATCCTGTGTTGCGTCAGCAGTCTGCCGGGAAAGGGATTTTACTTCATTTGCCACAACTGCAAAGCCTTTCCCCGCTTCTCCTGCTCTTGCAGCTTCAATTGTGGCGTTTAAAGCAAGGAGATTTATTTGATCCGATATATCTGTAATTGTCTCGGTAATTTTATTTATTTCCTGTACCGATTGTTCCAGCGTATGTATCTTGGCAGAAGCTGTCTGAGACTGGGCAACGCCGGTATTGGTAATTACTCTGGCTCTTTCGGATTTTTCTGCTATTTCCGTTATGGCTGATTTTAATTCTTCTCCGGAAAGAGAGATTCTTTCTACACTTGTAGATGTTTCTTCCGTGGCTGCCGCAACAGACGTCATGTTTGTGCTCATTTCTTCTGCAGCGGTGGCGACTGAATTTGAAAGATTAAGAGTCTGATCCGCTTCTTTTGCCAGTGATGAAGATACATCATTTAACATAAGAGATGAATTTGAGAGAACAGACGCTTTTTCTGAGATTTCTTTTATTATTTTACAGAGGTTGTCAGCCATAGAATTTAAAGCGGAAACTATAGTTGAAAATTCATCTCTGTTTTTCAGATTAATTCTTTCAGTCATAGTTCCTCCTGCAATAGTTTTTATGAATTCGGTGCATAAATTTAGGGGTTTGATCAGATTTATCTGTAGTAACAGCCATGAACCGGCTCCTGATAAGAGGAGCATTATCAGAGCGAATATAAAAGAATTAATTTCTGCATTCAATACAGCTTTATTGGCTTCTTCCTTAGAGCTTATTATCTCGAATGCTCCATGAACTTCTCCTTCTTCCCATCCTTCTTTTTCGTATCCCAGAACATCTCTTTCACCTTTTTTGTCACCATGACAGAAAAGACATTCTTTTGTCAGTTTGATAGGCCGGAAATATCTTATTTCATTTCTGTTCTCCACGATTTTTTCTGATATATTTCCTCCCTCAAGTTCCTTGAGTACATTTAACTCCACTTCATCAGGTTCATTCTTTGGATTTCTTGCATTTATTTTAGGTACCCGGAATTTATATCCTGCCTCTTCTGCATTTTCCTCTGCTACTTTTATGGCACTTATTACAGGGACTGCATCCATTATATTTTGCTTATCAATGTCTTTAAATGGTTTTAGTAAGCCTTTATCTATCTTTACAGACATCTGGTCTCTTATGGCTTCTGCCATAAAAACAACAGTTTTGCTTCTACTTAAAATTTCTTTTTTAGAACTATGTTTTATATCACCTATTCTCTGCACTGTAAGTACCAGAGTTAGCAGTATGGGAGCAATCATTGCGATAATTAAAACTTTCCATCTGACACTGAGATTTTGAAAATAATTCATCCGTAATCCTCCTTATAAACGTAGTGAAGCATGAATGGTGAATAGTGTCCTATTCTTTTTACTGTTCACTATAATTCTTATCGGTATAAAAATAAAAATTTAAAGCTTTTAATAAAAAAATTTTCTATAAAAACACATCTCCACTATAACATATAGATATAGTGGAGATTGTACCGGGTCTATAATCGATTGACTTAAGACCAGTCTTGAGGTGTCAGTTTTTTCTCTTTTTTTTACCTTTGTAAAGGTTTTTCCTAGACTTGTCTTATTTTTAACAGAAAAATCAGTTATCTAGATGAATGGTGCCTTTACTTACTCTTCATCAAAAATATCAAGTACTCTTTTTAGCAACAGGTTCCCCTGCCTTTCTTTGTTGAAATAAATTCACCGAATACTTAATACCGCGCCGGGTAGATAAGAGCTTATCCACACCTCCTATGCTTTTTGTATCTTTATATTATAAGATAAAATTATCTTAATTGCAAGAATTTCAATAAAATTTTAAGTAAAAATAAGATTGACCGTAGCTGTATTTTTATCTATAATTAGTTCTGTTAAGTTTATATGAAAATGATGAAGTTTGCACCTTCACTGGATGTTGATTTTCATATTTGGTTGTGACCGCTCCGGTCATGTCTGTTAGTAAGATATATTTTACTCATGACTCACTGTCATATTTTTTTGAATACAAAGAATTCCGGGAGGGCTCTGTGATAGAACTGACATATAGGAAGATAGAACAATGTGAAACAGGGAAAATTATGGAACTTACGGCCAGGGCCGGTGCGTTTCATATTGGTAATGAAGACAGAATATTAAAAAACTGGAATAATATAGAAGCTATAGGAGGCTTTCAGGGTAAGGAACTGGTAGCTTTACTCATAACAGATCCATATAATCCTGTGAGATGGAACAGGGAAGAAAAAAAAAATTACGGTCTTTTTATCAGAAAGATAGCCTTTTTGCTTGAACCTGTTATAAAACCTGCTCTGCTGCCTTATACTGAAGAAATCAGTATGGAGTTGATGGAAGCATATTTTGACTCTTTAACTTATTGTGATGAAATAATTCTTTATACAACAGCAGACCCGGCCAATTCATCAAGAAGGGAATGTCTTGGTAAAACAGGATTTACTCCGGACGGACGATTACCTAAAAAGATGGTTTTACGTACAGGATGGACATTTTTTTCTGAAAGAAGAGTCCATGCAATAATCAATAAAATCAGGGGATTTTTAGAAAAAACAGGACTTCCATGCAATGATATAGACACAGGTTTGATTTATACGGAATTGCTTGGCATGGTAATTTATATACTTGTGGATTTAAGAAAGGAAGAATATTGCAGTATCAAGTTTTTCGGTTATATTACCGCCCTTAATGAGATAAGTGACGAACTTATAAAGTTTTTATTAGAATTGAATTTTGATTCCCCTTATGGCTCTTTTTCTATTGATCCTGACTGGAATATCCTTGTAATGAAGAATAAACTTGGCCCGGATATAAGTGAAAAGGATATTGAACTGTCCATTAAGAGTATAGCCATGGCTATGTCAAAATACAGTGAACCGGTAATATACAGATTTGGCGAAGAGAATCTTCTTGATGCCATATTGATAAAAAAACCTGATTTCCCTCTGAATTATAGATATTTACTCGAAGGATATTCCGAATAAGAAAGGCTTTGTACTTATGAATGATCTGGAAGAAATAGTGGATTTATTTGAAGAGATATTGAATGAGAGCAAGTTTAAAACAAAATATTACAGAGTGCCGAGGACAGATCTTGATTATCAGTTCGGCATAGAAGGTTACTGCAATATTCAATTATTTCCTGTAGAAGGCGAAGAGATAGCAGTCAGATGTTTTTCTTCTACGGGAATAAACCATATTACCTCTGAATGTTTATTAAAACTTATAGCCTATAATTATATAAATGAATTCGGAAGTTTTTCTTTATCAAATGAAGGCATTATAATTTTTTCTCATATACTCGGTTTCTCGACTCTCAGATTGAATGAACTTGAACTGGTAATAGACAGGATTGCAAAAGGCGGTCAGGAAGCGCAGAAGATGCTTCAGGAAGAACTTTAAATCGTGACGCGTAACGCGTAACACGTGACGCGAGAAAGGCAGTATTCCCGTTTCGGCTCAATCCACAGTATAGTGTATTTCATTTAAGTGAGTAATAAGTATAAGTGGACTTTCCCACTCACTATTGACTATTCACTCATTATAGTTAGTTTCATAACTATCCATAAATAATGACCTCGTAATGCGTAAAGCGTAATGCGTGATGCGCAGGGATTAAACCCGTCACACGTCACGTGTTACGCGTCACGACGACTTAAATTCTAATAAGTTATGAAATACACTATAATTATGAATTTAATTATAATTCTTTTATTTTTTATAGATATTGGTATGAAAATTGTAATAAACAATTTATGTGAAATAAATTAAAATTCCGTCACACATCACGCATCACGCGTTACGATTAAGGAGTGATTATTAAAGTGGCTCTCTACAAATTCAACAGTCTGGTGATTGCTCTTTTAACATTACTTCTGTTAGGTTCATGCATCATAAGTGATTATGAAGATACAGTAAAGATAATTCCGAAAGATGCGGAAATAATATGTAATATCAATCTGGCGTCCTTTTTTAAAAGAAAAGCCATTGTAAATGGAATTTACGAACTGAGTAAAGATCCTGATACGGGAAAATTCTTTGATAATATTAAAGAACTGGCTTCATCCATACTTCTGGCTTCTTCTCCTTACGAGGAACTTGATGTCGAAAAAGACTTGCTCCCTTATTTGAATACCAATTGTACAGTTGCTCTGTACAATACATTTCATAAATTGGCTTCTTCTTTTAAGAAAAATGGCAATGATGAAAGGCTACCTTTTATCATAGTTTTTGATATAAGAGATAAACAGGGTATCATCGAGTTTCTTTCCAGACTTAACGACCTCTCCGGGCCACAGAAAGGAAATTATAAAGGACACGATTTCTTTACGGGAAAAAATAGCTCTTATTTTATGAATGAACGGTTCCTTGTTTTTGCAAGCAGTGAGTCATTGTTAAAATCTTCAATTGATTGCTCTGATGGAAATTTTTCTATTGCAGGGGAAGAAAATTTTCGCTCTTTCCGGAAAAAGAAGATGTCAGGCGAGTCTATAGGATTTGTCTATTACAATGTACCTGTCATAAAAGAGGAATTTTTACATAATGGTTCCGAAGGAAATACCCTTTATGAACTGCTTGATTCTATAAAATATATGGGAACTTCCATAGAAGTTGACAGGGATAAAGTTAATTTTAACAGTTTTCTCGTACAGAATGACAGACTTACTGAAACTGGGAAAGAATTCTTTTCACTCCATGCCTCAGAGCTTTCAAGCCCGGATATGTTTCCCGCTACAAGTTCGGCTCTTATAGTAATTTCACAGCCGGGAGAGATATTAAATAAAATTTCTTCTCTCTTTAAACCATATCTTCCCGGTAATATTGAAGGTTTTACAAAAACCTTTAGCACAACAGGCTATCTGCTGAAAGATATACTGTCTTCCAATACAGAGACCGCCCTGAGTTTTATATCAGATGAAGATGACCGGTCAGGCAATTATATAATTGCCATGAAATTTGAGAAAGACAGTTCTGTACATAAAACCTTTCATGGTTCAAATGCCGTTTTTTCTATGGTTACAAAGACGGAACCGTATAAAGATGTTTCTATTACATCACTTCCCGGAAGTACAGGTAATTTTTCTATGGTTAATGATTTCCTCCTTCTGAGTATGGGGAAAAAAACTGTTGAAACAGTAATAGATACTTATTCAGGTGATGAAGATTCCGTAGAGGAAAGAATAAACGCACAGATGCCTGCCAGGTCTGTGGGATTAATCTATTTGCGGCTGGATAAAATTTATAACGGCTCTATCGATGGTTTTATGAAAAATGAAAGATTGAGAGAGAAATTAAAGGAAACATTTGAACATTATCCCGAGATATGGGGCAATATTAATAAACTTGAAGACGGATATTCTTCTACTCTTATTCTGCCACTTTAATTTGACTTTTTGGATTTTTGGAGGTATCATTATTATTATGCAGGGTACGAGTAAATTATAGTGTATCTCTATGATTCATTGAAATAAATCTGTAGATTTATTTATCATAAAGAGAAAAGAGGTGACTTTATGAGAAAATATGTTATTGTAAGTTTGCTGATAATCCTCTCTGTTTTCCCTGCTTATGGTGCTTATAATACTCATAATACCGTAGAAGAAGTGACAATTCATATAGGAGGTATGGTAGATTCTACCGATGTAGAACGTGTATACAATACCATTCGTTCTATTAACGGTGTTGTTTATGTGGAGTTAGAATTATCACCTCCTGATGCGATAGTTCAGTATAATTATATGGATGTGCATCTCAGTGATATTATATATGCCATACAGGATATTGGATTTACTGCTACGGTGGAGTAAAATATGTATATGAGAATCGTCATGCATTACGCGTTACGGTAGGAACAAATTCTCATACTTCGTTGTGACCGAACTGTTTACGGTTGTCAGTAGAAATTACCTCATCACTCATTGCTTGCTAATAAAGGTGATTATTAATGATAGATAAATTGCATAAGAACGTTGAAGAACGTAAAGGGGATATAGTCACGTTTCTCCGTGATATTATTCGCATTCCCGGTACATGCGGCAAAGAAAAAGATGTAATCTGCAGGGTAAAGAAAGAAATGGAAACACTCTCCTATGATGATGTTTACGTGAGCAAAATGGGCAGTGTCATAGGACGTATCGGAAATGGTAAGAAGAAAATCTTTTATGACTGTCATGTCGATACAGTGGGCCCGGGAGATTTAAAGGCGTGGAAGATTGACCCTTACAGAGGAGCATATGAAAATGATATAATTTACGGACTCGGGGCCTGTGACACAAAAGCTTCTGTGGCTACAATGGTATACGGAGGAGCATTAATGAAGGAAATGTCTCTCTATGAGGATTTTACCCTTTTTGTTGTGGCAAGTGTTATGGAAGAAGACTGTGAAGGAGAAGCAGACAGATTCATCTTTGACCATGAAGAAACAGGACAAATTCCTGATTGTGTGGTTATAGGCGAGCCTTCTTCCCTTCGTATATCAAGGGGAAACAGGGGAAGAGTCGAAATAGCTATTACTGTCAGAGGAAAATCTGCCCATGCCAGCAGCCCTTCTCTTGGAGAAAATGCCATATATAAAATGGCTCCTCTTATATTGGAACTGGAACAGCTTGATGATATTCTTCCTGTCCATTCTGTTATGGGAAAGAGCGTTCTTGCTGTTACTGAAGTTACTAGCAGAGCTTCTTCCAGAAATGCCATACCGGCTGAATGTTCTGTCTTTATTGACAGAAGACTTGTGCCGGGTGAAACCCTTGAAGATGTTCTGACTTCTATCAAAAAGTTGCCATCTTTTAAAAATGCCTTTTCAAACATTGAAGTTTACAGAGGTCAGAGCTATACAGGAATAGAAATAGAAAAAGAGAAATTTTTCCCTCCCTGGATTATGGAAGAAAATCATCCTTTAGTAGCAGGTGCTTCCAGAGCATATAAAAAAATACTTGGCAGAACTCCAGAGATTTTCACATGGGATTTCTGTACAAACGGAAACTATACTGCCGGTATCGCCGGTATCCCTACAATAGGCTTCGGGCCGGGAGAAGAAAGATATGCTCATACTACAGAAGAACAGGTTCCTGTCAGGCATCTTCTGGATGCAACGTGTTTTTATGCAGGTTTCCCTCTATATTCTGCAAGTCAGGATTTGTGAGAAATTCCTCTTCTGCCAATAAGGAATTACCTTGTTTTTATGCAGATGTTCCTCTCTAGGGGCCGGGATTTGTGAGAAATTCCTCTTCCGCCATAGATATACGTGGCTGAAGATTTCCTGAAATCATAAATTTTGATTTCTGTTCGCTTATAACAATATTTTTTAATTTATTATAAGGTCCTTCATCTGCCACTTCATCTTTAGATTTTTTCTCTTTTATCTCTTCAGGAGAAGCTTCAGATTTTTCTTCTGTCTGAATCGGCGGAACAGTTATTTCTTCTGTAACAGGAATAGATTGTTTCCTGGCCGGTGCTGGATGAAATAATAATCTTTCTTCTATTATTTCCTGTATGTATCTTATATTTTCAGGCGTATTTATCAATATAATTCCATCGGATACCTTTAGAATTAAT
>JAKPQU010000096.1 GCA_029555925.1 Bacillota bacterium | reverse complement strand
AAACGAAAAACGTTAAATAAGTCATATTTTTTGAAGAAAAAATTCTCAAACTACTTGCGAAAAAATCACAAACTAAATGATGAATTATATTATTACAGGATATTACAAAAAGGAGTGATTACCAATGGGAGATGAGTATTTCGACAAGTTATTCGATCTGTTAAACAGAAATGTAGAGCAACAAGAGGCGTATAGAAAGGAAAATAATGTCCTCATGAAAGAACAAACCAGTGCAATCGTGAAAAACACATCTATGATGGAAGAGGTAAAGATTGCATTACAGACAAAGCCCTGTATGGTTACAGAGCAAAAAGAAAAACTAAATAATGGATGGGAAAAATATCACGTGGGAGTAATGAAATGGGTTGTATTAGGTTTATTTATACTTTTATCAGGTGTACTCACAGCCATAGGGCTTTATTCATCTCCCACCATCCCACACATAATAAAATAAGAGGTGATATTATGGCAATAATAATTGATTTAAAAACAAGTCCTTTACATTTTTTTGATAACGCACATGGAAAAATAATATATGCTGATACCTACGCGGGAATGATACCAAAAATAGAAGAGCTTGCAAAGAAATATGATACGCCGGTAGAAAAAAATACTGCTATTGTAAGAAAAATTTTAGAACTCTGCGAGAAAGAAAGACTCGAAGGAGGATCTGATTTTAAAGAAATTAACGGGGCGAACTCAGGCCCTCAAGTAGATAAATATTTAAAATATGTAGGACTTCCTTCTGGTAATCCATGGTGTGCTGCCTTTGTCTGCTGGATTTTAGGACAAGCGGGGATAGAAAATCCGAAAAGCGGAGATACATGGGAACTTGAAAAATGGGCTATGGCTAAAAAGATATATTATTCTGAAAATCCACAGCCAGGAGATATATTTTTGCAGATGGATGAAGCCGGGAGACCTAAACACACTGGTTTCGTGAAAGAAGTAGACCCGACAGACACGAGATATTTGCTTACAATCGAGGGTAACGCCGGAGATTCAATAAAGCACTGTAATGATAAAAAAGTCTCTGGATGTAAATATATCCGGTGGCAAGAATTAAAAAAATAAAAGGAGGAATTTATTATGGGAAGTTTTAATTTTTTTGAGGTATTATCACAGTTCAAGGAAGTTTTAAAGATGGTCATTAAGTATTATCCAATGGTTAAAAAAATTATTGAGACTCTCGACCAGTATATTGACCATCCGTTATTAGAGAAAATTTTATATTATATCTCTGAAGCGGAAAAGCTGGGACTCTCTGGAGAAGAAAAAAAGAAATTTGTCGCGAACAAAGTAAAACTTCCGGAAGGGAAAACCGAGGTAATCGACAAGATAGTGGGGGTAATTAATAGTTTTAAATAAAGGCTATGAGTGTTTAACTAAACTGTTATGTCTATTTTGATGGACATAGATGTGTAAGCATTTCTTCTACAGTCAGAGTATTGGGAGGAATCTTAAAACCTGCAGATTTAAGATATGATGCCAGTTCAGTAATATGAGGAACATCCAGATGGAGTTTTTTCAATCTTTTAACCTGGCTGAATACTTCTTTAGGAGTTCCTGTGAATTCTATGGAGCCTTTATTTAAAACTATTATTCTATCTGCTTCCACTGCTTCTTCCATAAAATGGGTAATATAAAGAATAGTCATATTGTAATCCTTATTAAGACATTTTATGGTAGAAATAATATCGCCTCTGGCTCTCGGGTCAAGCATGGCAGTAGGTTCATCAAGTACTATACATTCGGGTTTCATGGCAAGTATGCCTGCAATGGCAATTTTCTGTTTCTGTCCTCCTGAAAGGAAATGAGGAGAAGAATTTCTGTATTCTTCCATACCGACAACAGATAAAGCATAAGACACTCTCTCCCTTATCTCGGAGGGAGAGAGTCCTAAATTTTCAGGACCGAAAGCCACATCTTCCTCCACTACTGTAGCAACCAGCTGATTGTCGGGATTCTGGAAAATAACTCCTACAGTCTGTCTTATATCCCAGAGTTTACTCTGATCTGTCGTAAGAAGTCCTTTGATAAATAACTTCCCTTTTGTCGGAAGTAAAAGTGCATTTACCAGTTTGGCAAGAGTAGATTTTCCCGATCCGTTATGCCCCAGTATTGCTACAAATTCTCCTCTGTCTATGTGGAAGGTAATATTATCCAGTGCATCATGAGATGCACCTTCATAACAAAAAGATAGACCTTCAGCCCTGATCATAATTTATTCGCTTGCTACTAATTCGACAATAGCCATAGGAGCTCCGTCGCCTTTTCTGATACCTGTCTTAACAATTCTCGTGTAACCGCCTGCTCTTTCTTTGAACTTGGGGCCGATTGTGTCAAACAGATATTTTGTTGTATCTTTATCTCTCATCCAGGCAAGGGCCTGTCTTCTTGCATGGAGATCTCCTTTTTTAGCAAGGGTTATCATCTTTTCAGCACATCTTACAAGCTCTTTGGCTCTTATTAATGTAGTCTGTATCTTACCCTCACTGTCTTTATGTTTTTCAGGCTGCTCTTTAAAAAGAGAGACCGTCAGGTTCCTGAGCATTGACAATCTATGAGCTGTATCTCTTCCCAATGTTCTTGAACGTTTATTGTGCCTCATAATTATCCCCCTTAACGATTAATCTTCAGTTTGTTTTAATACCAGATTGTATTCTGCCAGTTTCAATTTAATCTCATCAAGAGATTTTTTACCAAAATTACGTAAATTCATTATTTCTTCTTCAGTTTTCTGTATCAGATCACCTACGGAAACTATGCCGTATCTTCTCAGACAATTAAAGGATCGGACCGAAAAATTAAGATCTTCAATATCTTTATTGAGTATCTCATCTTCCAGTTTCGGCACTGTAGGTTTCATAATACCTTCAAAGGTATCATCAGAAAGAGCTATAAAATAGTTTAGATAATCCTGAAACATACGGGCACTCATATCAAGGGCCTCATCAGGCGTAAGCACACCGTTTGTATTTATCTCTATAACAAGTTTATCATAATCAGTTATCTGACCTACCCTTGTATCCTGAACATAATAATCTACTTTACGTATAGGGGTATATAGACTATCTACCGGTATATATTCATCTGGAGTATTTTTATGCTCTTCTGCAGGACAATAGCCTTTACTTCTTTCCACACATATCTCCATAGATACTTTGCAATTGTCGCCTTTTACAGTAGCTATATGAAGATCAGGGTTAAGTATTTCCACATCTATATCCTGATAAGGAGTAAAATCACCGGCTTTAATTTCACCCGGCTTATTCGTATTCAGATACATAAAAAATGGTTCTGTATAATCGGTTTTAAATACCATTCTCTTGACGTTTAAACTTACCTCTGTAGTGTCTTCGACAACATCAGGTATAGAAGAGAACTGGTGTTTAACACCTTCAATCTTCAGCCATTTCACGGCCACACCTGTAATGGAGTAAAGCATTAATTTGGTAATACTGTTACCCAGAGTATGGCCATAACCTCTCTCTAAAGGTTCTATAACAAATTTTCCATATGTAGGAGTTAATTTTTCACATTCCACTCTTGGTATCTCGATTTTTAGCATTATATTATTTTGCCGGGCAAATCGGCCTAACACCCGCCTTTCAACTAAACTAACGAGAATAGTATTCAGTTATCAGACTGTCATCTATCTGAATATCCATATTCTCACGAGTTGGTTCTGCTATGATTTTACTTTTAAAAACATCTTCACCTCTCTGAAGCCATAAAGGTAATACCCTTTCACTGCTGACTTCAAGAGCTGCTTTTATAGGAACCATATCTCTGCTTTTTTCTATTACTTCTATTTCATCTCCTGGCTTTGCAAGATAAGAAGGAACATTTACAATATGTCCGTTCACCTTGAAATGCCTGTGAGTAACAAGCTGTCTGGCCTGTGCCCTGGATAAAGCATAACCGAGTCTGAATATGATATTATCCAGACGTCTTTCTAAAAGTTTTATAAGGTTTTCACCTGTAACACCTTTTTGCCTGGCAGCCCTTTCATAATAATTTTCAAATTGTTTTTCTAGAACTCCGTATATTCTTCGTAGTCTCTGTTTTTCTCTGAGCTGAACCCCGTAATCTGACAGCTTACCTCTCTTGGTATGCCCGTGCTGACCGGGAATCATATTTCTTTTTTCAATGGCACATTTTGGAGAATAACAGCGCTGTCCTTTAAGAAATAATTTCATTCCTTCACGTCTACATTTTCTGCAAACAGCTTCAGTATATCTGGCCACAAAATCATCTCCTTTATTATACTCTTCTTCTCTTAGGAGGTCTACACCCGTTATGAGGAATAGGTGTTACATCCTTAATAAGATTTATTTCCAGTCCAGCAGCCTGTAATGATCTGATAGCTGCTTCTCTTCCGGAACCAGGGCCCTTTACATATACTTCTACCTGTTTCAGACCATGTTCCATAGATTTTCTGGCTACTTCCTCTGCTGCTAACTGTGCTGCAAAGGGAGTACTCTTTTTCGACCCTTTAAATCCTGATGTACCGGCACTTGCCCATGCTATAACACATCCGTTTGTATCGGAAATAGTTACTATAGTGTTGTTAAAGGTAGATTTTATATGAGCTACTCCTTTAACTATATTTTTAAATTCTTTTTTCTTTGCTCTTCTGGTACCTCTTGCCAAACTTTATCCATCTCCTTCCTATTTAACCGTGACGCGTGACGCGTGACGCGAAGCTTCTGACTTACTAACACACGGGAAGCTTGATTTAACTCAAGTCTTACATCGTGTAAGTTAAACTTTTTTCCTCTTTACTCCGACAGTTCTTCTGGGACCTTTTCTTGTTCTGGAATTGGTCTTTGTACGCTGCCCTCTCAGAGGAAGACCTCTCGAATGTCTTATGCCGCGATAGCATCCTATTTCAATCAAACGTTTTATACTCTGGGAAACTTCTCTCCTGAGATCTCCTTCTACTTTATAGTTCTTTTCCAGTATATTACGTATTCTGCTGACTTCTTCTTCACTTAAATTCTTTACTCTGATGTCAGGACTCACTCTGGCCTGTTCAAGAATTTTCTTACTAGTAGTATGACCTACTCCGTAAATATAAGTCAGTGCAATTTCAACCCTTTTATCTCTGGGTAAATCCACACCTGCTATTCTTGCCATATATGGTTAATACTCCTTTCTTTTTCAGTTACCAGTTACCAGTTACCAGTTACCGGTTTTCACTTTTAAATTCTCAGTTTTCAGTTTTTTCAGATTTCAGTTTTCAGCTTTCAGTTCTCAGTTCTCTAATTTACTGGTCACTACTCACTGTTCACTGCTCACTGAAATCACCCCTGAACCTGTTTATGTTTTGGGTTTTCACATATAACCCTTACTCTGCCTTTTCTAAGAATAATCTTACATTTCTCACATCTTGGTTTTACTGATGGCTTTACCTTCATAATTTACTTCCTCCTTCGTACTTTGTCAAGATTAAAGGTCCATTACCGGTAATAGCTACTGTATGTTCAAAATGAGCAGAAGGTTTCCGATCTTTAGTAACAACAGTCCATTTATCAGACAGCCATACTACATCTGCAGTACCCATATTTATCATAGGTTCTATGGCCAGAACCATACCGGATTTTAATGGAACATTATAATCATAGGATATGTAATTGGGAACCTGAGGTGCTTCATGCATATCTTTACCTATGCCATGTCCTACAAGTTCCCTAACTACAGAAAAGCCCTGATCTGTAACATAAGTTTCTATGGCACGGGAAATATCTCTCAAATGATTTCCAGGTCTTGCCTGTTCAATACCTTTAAAGAGAGACTCCTCTGTAACATCCAGCAACTTTCGCCAGGCATCAGGGATCTTACCTACAGGTACTGTTATGGCAGTATCTCCGTGATATCCTTTATATATAACAGCTAAATCAATACTTACTATTTCACCCTGCTTTATTTTCCTTCTTTTAGGAATACCATGAACAACTTCTTCATTGACAGATACAGTTATATGGGCAGGGAACCCTCTATAACCCTTAAAGGAAGCTTTTACACCGAAATCCTTCATAAGATTTTCAGCTTTTTTATCCAGATACCTTGTCGTAATCCCTGGCTCAACCATATCTGCCAGTTTATCCCTTATTATAGCGGCAATTCTGCCTGCTTCCTTCATTATTTCTATTTCTTTATCAGTCTTAAGAATAATATTCATAACTTCTCAACCAGGGCTATTATAGTTCTATAAACTTCCTCTATAGGAAGTTCTCCATTAACAGAATGAAGAATACCTTTATTCCTGTAATAATCAGTCAAAGGTCTGGTTTTTTCAAGATATTCAGTATATCTTAACCGGACAACTTCCTGTGTATCATCGGCTCTGCGAACAAGTAATTTCCCGCACTGATTACAGATGTCTTCTTTATCAGGGGGGCTGTATTCTATATGATAGCTGGCCCCGCAGTTCGGACAACTTCTTCTGCCGCAGATTCTCTTTGCAATAGAGTCAAAGGTAGCTTCTATTTCTATCACTGCCGACAGAGAAATATTTAATTCTTCAAGCTTTTTCGATAATAATTCCGCCTGAGATAAATTCCTTGGAAACCCGTCTAGAAGAAACCCGCCGAGACAATCCTGTCTTTCAATTCTTTCTAACAGTATGGCATTTATGATTTCATCAGGCACAAGAGAACCTTTACCCATATACTCTTTTGCTTTAAGACCTGCAGGTGTTTCCCGTGAGACTGCTTCTCTGAGCATATCACCTGTAGATATATGGGGAATACCGAAATGTCCTGCTACAGTTTTAGCCTGTGTTCCTTTCCCCGAACCGGGGGGTCCTAAAAAAATCAGTTTCATTTTGCCACCCCTCTATTTCATAAATCCCTGGTAATGTCTCATAACAAGCCGTGCTTCTACCTGCTGCATAAACTCAAGAGCTACGCCCACTATGATCAAAAGAGACGTACTTCCAAGCTGCCAGCTTATCTTGGTCAATTCCAGTATATATGTAGGCAATACTGCTATAAGACCAAGAAACATAGCAGATACGAAAGTCAGTCTGCTGAGGATTTTCTCAAGATACTGGGCTGTTTTAGGTCCTGGCCTTATACCTGGAATAAATCCTCCGTATTTTTTCATATTATCGGCTATATCCATAATATTAAATGTAACTGCTGCATAAAAATAGGTGAAAAATACTACAAGCAAAAAGTATGAGAGATTATAGAGAAGGGACCTGGGATGAAACCAGTATATAAAGTTATCAATAATCCAGTTTCCTCTTCCCTGGAAAAATCCCATAATAGTCATAGGGAAATAAAGAATTGATATGGCGAAAATTATAGATATAACACCGGCATTGTTTACTCTTATAGGTATATAAGTACTCTGACCGCCCATCATTTTTCTTCCTACAACTCTTTTAGCATATTGAACAGGTACTCTGCGCTGTCCCTGATGTATAAGGATAATACCTGCTATTAAGCCTATCGTAATAACGACAAAGGCAATAAGTCTGAGGCCGCTTACTTCACCGGCATTGATTATTTTGAATGTATCCAGTACATTATGGGGCAGACGAAGTACTATACCGATAAATATAAGCATTGAAACTCCGTTACCTATACCTTTATCGCTCATCTGTTCTCCTAGCCACATAAGAAAAGCTGTTCCTGCCGTAAGGGATACAACAACTAAAGCACAGTAAAGAGCATATTCGTAAGAGGGAAGATTATTATCCAGAATGGAAAAAATATGCTGTCCCTCATTGCTTCTATATTTAGCAAGTCCCAGTGTCATAGTTGTTGCCTGAACAAAAGCCAGGACTACAGTTAAATATCTGGTATACTGTGATATCTTTTTACGTCCTGCTTCTCCCTCTTCTTTTGCCATCTTCTCTAACTGGGGAATAACAATGGTAAGCAATTGCATTATAATAGATGCATTGATGTAAGGAGTTATTCCCATAGCACAGATGGAGAATTTATTCAAAGCTCCGCCTGTAAACATCCCGAGAAAACCGCCAAGACCGCCGGTACTTAAAAGCTGTTCCCACAGTTGACGGTTAACGCCGGGAACCGTTACATGAACAGTGAATATAAAAACGGCAAACCCTGCGAAAACGAATAATATCCTTTTTCTTATATCAGGGATTTTGAAAGCACTGATTAAAGCCGCTAGCAACTATATCACCTCTGCTTTCCCACCTACAGCACCTATTTTCTCAAGAGCAGACTTGGAAAATTTATGAGCTTTTACAGTCAGAGCCTTTTTCAATTCGCCCTCACCGAGTATTTTAACTCCAAAATAATTCTTCTTTATTAAACCGTTATCAATTAATAATTCCGGAGTAATTACAGTATTTTCAGGGAAGTCATTTAAACTGGTGACATTGACTATCTCATATTCCTTGCGGAAAATAGCTATATTACGGCTACGATTCGAAATACCTCTTAAATGAGGCAGTCTACGATACCATGGAGTCTGTCCACCTTCAAACTGAGCACCCTTTGTTCCACCGGAACGAGATCTCTGTCCTTTACTTCCACGGCCAGCAGTCTTAACCAGTCCACTACCATGACCACGACCTCTTCTTTTACTTTTCTTTGTGGAACCTTCAGCTGGTCGAAGATCATTCAATTTCATAATACCTGCAGACAACCAGATATCTGGCTGTCCTGCCAGCCCTCCTTTACATTAATTTATTTAATTTTGAGATTGTTCTTCCCCTGTTCTTCCCCTGAGCTTTGATATACTGCTATTGAGTTTCAAAAGTTCCAGACATTTAATAGTAGCTTTCGCCATATTAAGTGCATTGGAAGAACCGAGAGATTTTGTTAATATGTTATTTATACCTGCCAGTTCAACAAGTGCTCTTACTGCACCTCCTGCTATAACACCGGTACCGGGTCCGGCAGGTTTCAATAATACCACACCTGCGCTGAATTTGGCCTGAACTTCATGAGGAATAGTACCGTGTACTATCGGAACATCAACCATATTCTTCTTGGCATCCTCCACAGCTTTTCTGATTGCTTCAGGAACACCGGAAGCTTTTCCAAGGCCGAGTCCGACTCTACCTTTACCATTACCTACTGCCACTAAAGCACTAAAGTTAAATCTCTTTCCACCTTTAACAACTTTAGATACCCTGCTAACTCTTATAACGTTTTCTGTAAATTCGCCTTCTTCTTTTATATTGTCAAATTTTTTCTTATCATTCATAATGACAGATTCTGGTTAACCCATCCTCCTTTCTGAAAAAATCAGTACTAGAAAACAAGTCCCTGTTCTCTTGCACCGTCACCTAAATTCTTAATTCTACCATGATATTTATAACCTGCTCTATCGAAGACCACTTTTGTAATGTTCTTCTCAAGAGCTCTTCTGGCAACCATATTTCCAACCAGTTTTGCAACTTCCTGTTTACCCTTATTTTCAATCTGTCCTTTAATATCTTTATCCATTGAAGATGCTGCTACAAGAGTAACTCCTTTAACATCATCTATAATCTGGGCATATATATTATTCAGACTTCTGAAAACACAGAGCCTGGGACGTTCGGTTGTTCCAAAAACTTTTTTTCTTATTCTGAGATGCCTTTTTTCTCTCTCTCTGTTTCTGGCTACTGGTGTAATCAACTTACTTTCACTCCTCTCAAACCTGGCGAAAACTATTTACCTACTTTGCCGGCCTTTCCCATTTTCTTCTTCAATTTTTCGCCTTCATACATGATACCTTTTTGTTTATAAGGGTCAGGCGGTCTGATACTTTTCATATTTGCTGCCATCTGTCCGACTATAACTTTATCTATACCGCGGACGATCATCTTATCTGTACCTTCTACATCAAGTTCTATTCCCGCCATAGGATTAATTTCCACCGTATGAGAATAGCCAATAGAAAGTAATATTTTATTTCCAGATTTCTTTGCTCTGTAACCTACGCCTTTTAATAAAAGAGTTTTCTGAAATCCGGTGGTAACACCTTCTACCATATTGGAAACGAGACTTCTCGTAAGTCCATGTAAAGCCCTTGTATTCTTATCTTCAGAAGCACAGCTTACATTGAGAGATTTATCCTCAAGAGTAATCTTTACGGTTTCCGGTATCTTATGAGAGAGTTTCCCTTTGGGACCCTCTACCAAAATATTATTACTCTTATCAAGTGTAACTTTAACGCCTTTTGGTATTTCTACAGGCTTTTTACCTATTCGTGACACAATACACCCTCCTTATCGACACAATCTACCAAACATAACATAAAATCTCTCCCCCGACTCCCATACTTCGAGCTTTACTGTCAGTCATAACCCCTTTAGATGTAGAAAGTATTGCCAATCCCATACATCCGATTACTTTGGGAAGATTTTTATACTTTTTGTATATTCTAAGACCGGGTTTACTTATTCTTAAAAGTTTGGATATAACCCTATCACCGTTTGGAGCATACTTTAAAAATATTCTTATAATGCCCTGAGGACCACTTCTGATAAAGTAATAATCCTTTATAAACCCTTCTTCTCTGAGCACTTTTGCTATTTTTAATTTCAGTTTTGAAGCAGGAATATCAACCTGTGGATGCATAGCTGAA
Organism: Bacillota bacterium; assembly: GCA_029555925.1. Next base: position 6,948 of record JAKPQU010000096.1, on the reverse strand, counting down.
TTTGCATTTCTTATTCTGGTTAACATATCTGCAATAGGATCAGTTACTGCCATAAATCATTACCACCTCCTTAATTAATATAATAAATTTTACCAGCTTGATTTTGTAACTCCCGGCAATAATCCTTTGTGAGCAAGGAGACGGAGACATATACGACAGAGATGGAATTTTCTGTGATATCCTCTTGGTCTTCCGCATTCACGGCAACGATTATATTTTCTGACTGCATATTTAGGAGTTTTTTTCCATTTTTCAACTAACGATGTCTTAGCCAAACTCTTACCTGATTTTAGTCTTTCCTAAAACCAGTCTCACCTGCCTTTTCTATTAATTTTCCCTCATGGGGATCCCTAAAAGTCTCATGAATTCCCTGCCTTCTTCATCTGTCCTGGCAGTTGTAACAATCGTAATATCCAGTCCTCTTGATTTCTCAACTTTATCATATTCTAATTCAGGGAAAATCAAATGATCTTTTATTCCCAGGGAATAATTTCCGCGTCCGTCAAAAGATTTCGGAGAAACACCGCGAAAATCTCTGATACGCGGCAAAGCGATATGAATTAACTTTTCAAGAAAAGCTTCCATGCGCTCTCCTCTCAAAGTAACTTTACATCCTATAGACATACCTTCTCTTAATTTAAAAGCAGATACAGATTTTGTTGCCTTACAGACTACAGGGCGCTGGGCTGCGATAAGCCCAAGTTCCTGTACTGCTGCATCCAGTAATTTAGGGGTCTGAATGGCTTCGCCGACACCCATATTTAAAACTACTTTATGAAGTTTCGGAACCTGCATAATATTAGAATAAGAAAAGGTCTTCATAAGAGATGGCACTATTTCTTTTAAGTATTTCTCTTTTATTCTGGTCACAAGGCACCTCCTTATCCTTCAGATTTAGCAAGTTTAAGATTGGACATATGAATGGGTGCAGATTCCTCTATAATACCACCCTGTGGCACCTTGGGAGGACGGGCTTTAACATGTTTTTTTACTATATTAAGACCCTCTACTATTGCTCTCTGCTTTTTAGGAAAAACTTTGAGAACTTTTCCTTTTTTCCCTTTATCGTCACCTGCTATAACAATAACCATGTCGCCTTTTTTTACATTTTGTTTCAAAGATATTACCCTCTTTCCGTTTCAGAACTTCTAAAGAACTTCCGGAGCCAGAGACACTATTTTCATAAAGTCTTTTGCTCTCAATTCTCTCGCAACTGGTCCAAAAATTCTGGTTCCTTTAGGATTCATCTGATGATCAACAAGTACTGCTGCATTATCATCAAATCTTATATATGACCCATCTTCACGGCGATACTTCTTTTTTGTCCGGACTATAACAGCTTTTACTACATCTTTTTTCTTTACAGGTGCTCCGGGGATGGCTTCTTTTACAGAAGCAGTAATGACATCTCCCACACCTGCATAACGATGGAGTGAATTCTTAGGAATTCCAATACACATTATAACACGGGCACCGGAATTATCAGCCACATTCAATCTAGTCATTTGTTGTATCATAAAAATACCCCTCCAGAATACACAATTATTTCACTTTTTCTACTACTTCAACAACCCTCCAGCATTTTGTCTTGCTTAAAGGTCGAGTTTCCTCTATCCTGACTATATCACCAATATTACACTGGTTTTGTTCGTCATGGGCTGTAAATTTTTTACTTCTCTTGATCCTCTTTTTATATATAGGATGGGCAATCAAAGATTCAGACACTACTACAACAGATTTATCCATTTTATTACTTACGACTTTACCGAGTCGTATCTTTCGTCTACCCTGACTCATACCAAACCTCCTCTACTAACTTGCACTTGCAGGAACCTCTTCAAGATGCATCTCTCTGGAATGAAGAATTGTTTTAATTCTTGATATATTCCTTTTGATTGCCTTGATTCTGCTTGTATCTTCTAAATGTCCTGTAGCAACTTGAAATTTCAAACTGAATAATTCTTCCTTGTGTTCTTTTAGTTTCTGTTCAAGTTCCAGGTTATGAGATTCTCTTAACTTTTCAATTAACTGTTTTCTTTTCATAACATACACCACCCTATTGTTCTCTTGCTACAAATCTGGTTTTGAGCGGCAGCTTGAAAGCAGCCAGTCTCATAGCCTCTCTGGCAAGTTCTTCATTAACTCCAGCCAGTTCAAAGAGTATCCTTCCCGGTTTTACTACAGATACCCAGTATTCCGGAGAGCCTTTACCGCTTCCCATACGAGTTTCTGCAGGTTTCTTCGTAACAGACTTATCAGGGAAAATTCTTATCCAGACTTTACCGCCTCTTTTTATGTGTCTTGTCATAGCAATACGGGCTGCTTCTATCTGACGGTCTGTTACCCAGCATGGCTCCATAGCCTGTAATCCGAAATCCCCGAAATGTATGTCACTGCCTCTGTAGGCTTTGCCTTTCATTCTGCCTCTCTGAACTTTTCTGTATTTTACTCTTTTAGGCATTAACATAATTACTGCTACCTGATTCTCCTTTCAGAGACTCAGGCTTCACCTCCTTCTGCTACTGCCACGTGAGACGGTTCTTCAGCCGACTTTACAGCATGTTGTTCTGCAACAGCCTGTTTCTTTTCTGCCATCTCTTTTCTTACCTCATTATGGCCAAGTATTTCCCCTCTGTTAATCCATACTTTAACACCTATTCTGCCATAGGTAGTATAGGCTTCAACAATAGCATAATCGATATCTGCCCTCAATGTATGAAGAGGTACTCTTCCTTCAAATAATCTTTCACTGCGGGCAATTTCGGCTCCTGCCAGACGTCCGCTGCATTCCACCTTTATTCCTTTTGCTCCTGCTTTCATACATCTGTATACTGCCTGTTTCATAGCTCTTCTAAAGGAAATTCTTTTCTCAATCTGTTCGACAATACTTTCTCCGACCAGCTTTGCTTCCAGATCAGGTGTTTTTATTTCCTGTACATTTATCTGAACAGGTCTGTTTACGAGCTTTTCCAGATTTTTTCTGAGACTTTCAACGCCTGCGCCACGACGGCCTATTACAATACCGGGTTTTGCAGTATGTATTATCACTTTTGCATTCTGTGCCCGTCTTTCAATTTCTACTTTAGCAATAGCGGCGTTTCCCATGGACTTGTAGATAAATTTTCTTATCTTAATATCTTCATGGAGCAGTTCTGCATAATCTTTTTCTGCAAACCACCTGCTGTCCCAATCTCTAATTATACCAAGACGTAAACCAATAGGACTGACTTTCTGCCCCATTATTTATTCCTCCTCTCTTTCCTTGAGTACAATAGTTATATGGCTGGTTTTTCTTCTTATCATGACTGCTCTTCCCATTGCTCTTGCACGCCATCTTTTCAACGTAGGTCCCTGGTCAACATAGACTGTAGATACAAACAGATTCTCTGTATCCATCTCACTGTTTTCTGCATTTGCTACAGCGGTTTTAAGGACTTTTTCTACCAGCCTGGCAGCTCTTTTAGGAGTAAAACGGAGAAGATTGGTAGCATCTTCTACCTTTTTTCCTCTTATCATATCACCTATAAGTCTCATTTTACGAGGTGCTGTCCTCACATATTTTGCTCTAGTTCTAGCTTCCATAATTCCCTCCTTAGTCCTGGAGAATAAGTTTATTTAAGAGATGTTGATCTTTCAGTATGATGACCATGGCCTCTAAAATATCTTGTATAAGCAAATTCTCCCAGCTTGTGTCCCACCATATTTTCAGTTATATATATTGGAATATGCTTTTTACCATTGTGAACTGCTATTGTATGACCGAGCATCTTCGGAATTATCGTAGATGACCGTGACCATACTTTAACAACTTTTTTTACTCCTTTTGAATTCATCTCATCGATTTTTTTCATCAATTTAGGATGAACATAAGGTCCTTTTTTCGTAGATCGTGACACGTGATTACCTGCCTTTAAGAAGCAGGATTTTCACCTCCTTTATTCAGCTATCAGCTATCAGCTATCAGCTATCAATGGTCAGTTATCAGATATAATACTATTAATTATTAATTATTACTGTTAACTGTTTCACTACTCACTGTTCACTTTTCACTGACTTACTTTTTCCTTCTGGTAACAATCTTACTGTTATCTTTTCTCTTCTTCCTTGTTTTATATCCGAGAGCAGGTTTACCCCATGGTGTGGAAACAGGTCTTCCGGGAGTAGATCTTGCTTCTCCGCCGCCGTGTGGATGATCCACCGGGTTCATAACAACACCTCTTACGGTCGGTCTCTTACGTTTCCATCTATTTCTGCCTGCTTTACCTATAGATATGGTTTCATGTTCAATATTGCCTACCTGACCTATAGTTGCTTTGCATACTACCTCTACAAGACGAACCTCTCCGGAAGGTAATCTTACATGGGCATATCTGTCATCTTTTGCCATTACCTGTGCGCTTGCACCGGCACTTCTGACAAGCTGTGCACCTTTACCTGCTTTTAACTCAACACTGTAAATCATGCTACCTACAGGTATATCCTTAAGAGCGAGACAGTTACCGGGTTTAATCTCACTTTTCGGGCCAGACATAACAGTATCTCCAACCTGTAAACCTATGGGACAGATAATATATCTTTTTTCTCCATCTGCATAGGCGATAAGTGCAATTCTTGCAGTCCTGTTGGGATCATATTCAATGGATTTTACTTTTCCCGGTATACCATCTTTATCCCTTTTCCAGTCTATAATACGATATTTAATTTTATGTCCTCCGCCCCTGTGCCTTACGGTGACTCTACCGGCAGAGTTGCGTCCTGCCTTACTGTGTTTTACTGTTGTAAGACTTTTTTCCGATTTCTTTCTGGTTATATCATCAAAGCCAGAAACAGTCATGAAACGCCGTCCGGGTGAGGTAGGGTTAAATGTCTTTATACTCACTTTTATCTCCTCCTTAGGTCATGAAACATTACATCTCAAAATAGTCAATACCATCAAGTTCTATCTTATCAGTATCCCGTAAAGTAACAATAGCTTTCTTCCAGTCAGACATTTTTCCCTGCACTTTACCAAAACCTCTTTTTTTACCTTTAACATTTACAGTATTGACCTTTACAACTTTGACGTTGAAAATTTCTTCTATAGCTTTTCTTATCTGTATTTTATTAACCCTTGGATCAACTTCAAAGGTATATTTATGCATAGAAGCACCATCTACACTCTTTTCAGTTACCAGTGGTCTCTTAATTATATCTCTGGCTTCAAGTATCATAAAAGGACCTCCTCAATAGCTTTTACAGCTCCTCTTGTTAAAAGCAGGCTATCATATTTGAACAGATCATGAAGATTCAAATTTGATGCCAGTATAACTTTGGCATAAGGTAAATTTCTCGCTGATTTCTCAAGATTTTCATCTCTTTCAGCAATAACAATGAGTGTAGTATTGTCCAGTTCAAGTTTATCCAGAAACTCAACCATATGTTTTGTTTTAGGAGCATCCATAGAAATGGAATCTACTATTTTACATTTACCTTCATTAAATTTAATTGTAAGAGCTGATTTCAGCGCAAGACGTCTTACTTTTTTAGGAAGAGAAAAAGAATAATCTCTTGGTTTTGGACCAAAAGTGATTCCTCCGCCTTTCCACACAGGAGAACGTCTGCTGCCATGACGGGCCCGACCGGTACCTTTCTGCCTCCAGGGTTTTTTACCTCCACCCCTGACCTCTCCTCTGGTTTTAGTAGATGCACATCCCCTGCGGGCATTTGCCATCTGTCTCTTCAGAGACATATGCATAACATGGGTATTAACCTCTACTCCAAATATACCGTCAGATAGATCTATTTTTTCAATTTCCTGTCCTTCTTTACTGAAGACTGAAACATTAGGCATACCTATTTGCCTCCTCTCAATACCTATTTCTTCACACTATTTTTAATCAATAAATAACCGTTATCTGCCCCGGGGACAGCTCCTTTTACAAGGAGTAAATGTCTGTCAGGATATATCTTAAGAACCTTCAACCCCTGAACAGTAACCCTGTCTCCGCCCATTCTTCCCGGACCTCTTTTCCCAATCATAGTTCTTGCAAAGTCAGTACAACCGCCTGATGCAGGTTTTCTCTTAAACATTGAACCATGGCTTATAGGACCGCCGTTAAAATTCCATCTTTTCATGGCACCGGCAAACCCCTTACCTTTAGATGTTCCTACAATATCAACCTTTTCCCCCTGCTCAAAGAGTTCAACTGTAAGAGTCTGTCCTAACTTATATTCATCTGTGTTATCAAAGTGAAGTTCTCTGAGTATTTTCTTCGGAGCAACTTCTTTTTTCTTGAAATGCCCTCTCATAGGTCTGTTAAGTTTCTTTTCATCAACCTCTATCATACCTAACTGTAAAGCATTATATCCGTCTTTTTTCATTGTTTTTAACTGTGTAACAGTGCAGGGACCTGCTTCTATCACTGTAACAGGGATGGCTCTGCCTTTTTCGTCAAAAATCTGGCTCATCCCAATTTTCTTCCCTATAAGACCTTTCATTATAAACACCCCTTATAATTTCATCTCAATGTAAACGCCAGCAGGGATTTCCAATCTCATAAAGGCATCCACTGTTTTTGAAGTGGGCTTCAATATATCAACAACCCTCTTATGAGTTCTCATTTCGAAATGTTCTCGAGATTTTTTATCAACATGGGGAGAACGTAATACACAGTATATTTCCTTGTTGGTAGGCAAAGGTATGGGGCCTGATACGTCAGCACCTGTAGTCTTTGCCGTGCGAACTATACGGCTTGCAAATTGATCCAGTATATTATGATCATAAGCCTTAAGTCTGATTCTTATTTTCTGAGTAGCCATTATTTCACCCCTAACTTTCCAGTACCTTTGTAACAACTCCGGCTCCTACGGTTCGACCGCCTTCTCTTATGGCAAATCTTGAACCCTGTTCGATTGCAACTGGAGTTATTAACTCTACTGCCATTCTTATATTGTCACCGGGCATTACCA
>JAKPQU010000079.1 GCA_029555925.1 Bacillota bacterium | reverse complement strand
CCTGACAGGCTCTTACGAAGAAAAATAATCTGCCTTATTTAATTTGTTTTACAGACAATAAATTAGCCCTTATTTAATTTTTAATTCTATATAAAAAACTAATTTTTCTTCTCCAGAGCCTGCCAGGCAGAAGCTTTTTATAGATAACCTTTTACCTGTTACGGTACTCAGTATATACTTATGTTAAATAATTCGACTAATTTAAAAAAATCCTCTTAAAAAATGAATACAGGATTTTTTAGGAATTTAAAGAATTTTATGTAAGGAGTGAAGAGTGAAAAGTGAGTAGAGGGGAGCCACTGTGCTCGCCCATTACCCTGTGAAAATACGCATCACGTATTACGATTTTATATGTTCCAGAGAATTAAATTTATAATAAAACAATTATTATATGATCTTCGGACCGGTTTACTGTTCCGTCCCATTGCTATAACAGCATGCTATGTTATTCTGGAAATAGTACTTGTAACGCTGGAACAACATAATCTAATAAATTTATCATGGGCAAAATGGCTTCCCTGCGGATTTGAAGGTGAGCCGGCAACAGCCCAGACAGTACTGGGCACTATAGCAGGTTCTATAATTACTGTCACATCAATTGTCTATTCCATGCTGGCCATGGCACTTTCCCTATCATCTGTACAATTTTCTCCCAGAATCCTGACTTCTTTTATGGAAGACACAACATGCCAGAATGTTCTCGGCGTATTTATAGGAACCTTTACCTATTGCCTGCTGTTGCTGCGCACAATCCATGGCGAACCTGATTTATTTATTCCCCAGCTCAGTGTTTCAACAGCTATATTAATGGCACTGATCTGTATGGGATGCCTGATATATTTCATAGATCATATGTCAAAATACATACAGGTAAATTATATATATGAACATATTGCAAGGGAAACAGAACTTGTAATAGACAGTGTTTTCCCTGAGAAAGCCCGGGAGGAAGAAAATCAGGAATATACACAGGTGCCTTCTGAAGACATAGTATCTGTGTTGAGCAATAAATCCGGTTATATTCAATTAATTGACGATGAAAGACTGACCTGGGCAGCAAAAGAATATGGAATAAAAATTTTCTGTAAAATTCCTGTAGGTGATTTTACCGTTCAGGGAACTCCTATTCTTTATGTGTCACCTCAGAAAAAAGTTACGGAAAAAATTAAAAACATATGTATCTCTGCCTTCGACATAGGTACAGTAAGGACTTTTCAACAGGATATTAGCCTTGGCATAAGGCAGATGGTAGATATTGCACTTAAAGCCATTTCACCTGCCGTAAACGACCCTACTACGGCAGTAACATGTATTGACCATCTCGGTAGAGTACTCATTCGTATGGCACAGAGGCATATTACTCCCTGGGAGATAAAAGATCCCCTTACAGGAGAATTACTGGTATCGCTCAGGAGAATAAGTTTTAAAGAGATACTGGACATGTCCTTTACACAGTTGAGACAGTACGGGGAAACAGACATGGCAGTCTCCCTGAGACTCATGAAGATTATAAAAGACATAGCCATGATTACTTCAAACAAAGCATATCACAAAGAGCTTTACAGCCATGCCTGCCTTATAGAAGAAGGAATAAAAGATAACTTTTCTGACCGGGAAAGAGTAGAATTACTCGAAATAAAAGAAGAAATAAAAAAAATCACAGTTGATAAAGAGTGAAAAGTGGCTCTATGTGTGGTAAAAAACCCTATCCATAAATACAGAAAAATACCTCTTCATATTCTCTATTTTCAAAATATGTGATATAATTATTTATCAGTAATAATTGCTGATTGTTAGGAGTAAGTTACTGACCTGACCATAAGCATAAAATAAAAGCGTTCCTTCCCGTGACACCTGTCACAGGAGCATATATGTATTGTTTATGCTCACCACAGTAGCATAGTGAGAGGATAATAATTCTTGGAACAATACGAATTAAGTGACCTGAATTCTGAGAGATCTGTTCATACAATGTATCCCCCGAACGGCCAGAGAGAGTCTGACTGTAATATTTCCGTAGCTATCAGGGAACATGATGGTTATGCAAAAAAACCGGACCACTCTTCAGAACCAATCATACAGCTTAAAGATATATACAAAACCTATAAAATGGGGGGCACTGAAGTACATGCCTGTGAAGGTATAAACCTGAATATTTACAAAGGAGAATTTATCGTAATCATGGGGCCTTCAGGCAGCGGTAAATCAACTATGATGAATATTATAGGCTGTCTGGACAGGCCTACCAGCGGAAGCTATAACCTGGACGGGAAAGAAGTATCACTTCTTTCCGATGATGAACTGGCAGTTGTCAGAAATCAGAAGATAGGTTTTATTTTTCAGAAATTTCATCTCCTTGCTGGTTCAAGTGCAGGGGAGAATGTAGAACTTCCCATGATATATGCAGGTGTAACCTCTGCGGAAAGACGCCACATGTCAGTAGAATCCCTTACTAAAGTCGGCCTCGGTGACCGTATAAACCATAATCCGAATGAACTATCGGGAGGACAGATGCAGCGTGTTGCCATAGCCAGATCTCTGGTAAACAGACCTGCCATACTGTTAGCAGATGAACCTACTGGAAATCTTGATAGTAAATCAGGGGCAGAAATTATGGCATTATTTCAGGAACTCCATTCTCAAGGAAGAACTGTAGTACTTATTACTCATAATCCGGAAGTTGCCAGATATGGTACCAGGGTTGTAGAATTAAAAGACGGAGAGATCATTTCAGATAAACATGTACATGAAAGTGAAAGGGTTATTCTTAACGGAGAAAACAATGGTGCCAGAATCACAGGAACTGTTACAATAAAAGGAAGAATGAACTTCTTTCAAAGCTTCAAAGTCGCCTGGAATGCTCTCAGAGTAAATAAAGTACGATCCCTTCTTACAATGCTCGGCATTATAATAGGAGTTGCAGCGGTAATAGTCATGACATCCATAGGGGAAGGGACTAAATACAATGTTATGCAACAGATTTATTCCCTGGGAACAAATGTAATTTTTGTTCGTCCCGGTACAAGAGAAAATGTTATAAGAGGTTCTATTGAATCAGAATCGAGAAGGCTTACTCTTGACGATGCAGAGGCACTGAAAAAAGGGTTTATATTAAAAGGAGTAGCGCCCCAGATTTCCCGTAATGCAGTGACACGTTATCGTTCCAATAATCTTACTGCCACAATGATCGGCACTACAACAGATTATTTTTACGTAAGAAATTTTCCTCTTGAAAAAGGCAGATACTTTACACAGGAAGAACTTGAAGCAAGAGCTCCTGTCTGTGTAATAGGGTCTTATGTAGCACAACAGTTATTCGAAGAAGGAGAAAATCCTATAGGTAAACTGATTAAATTAAGTGCCAGTTCCAGTACAACCAATAACAAAACTGTTTTAAAAGGAGGGGTAAGACTTACGGTAATAGGGATTTTACAGTCAAAAGGTAAAACCTTCGGAGAAGACAATGACAGACAGGTTGTATTGCCGATGGATACAGTTCTTTACAGACTCTTCAATACAAAATATATCGGTGTTATTTATGTTGAAGCACCTTCTGCCGAGCAGGTTAAAGATACGGTTGACGAGATAAAAAGACTTCTTGTCCCCCTTCATAATAATGATCCGAATAATCTTAACATAAACAGCCAGGAAGACATTCTGGCAAGAGCTTCGGCTACAACAGGAGCATTGACCTTTATGCTTGCCGGTATAGCTTTCGTTTCTCTTCTCGTAGGAGGTATAGGTATTATGAATATAATGCTTGTGTCTGTTACTGAACGTACAAGAGAAATAGGACTTCGCAAAGCTATAGGAGCAAGAAAAAATGATATATTATTTCAATTTCTTATTGAGGCCCTTGTGCTGGGCATAACAGGAGGTCTTATAGGTATCCTGCTGGGACTCGGATTATCAAATGTCTATACCTATATAGCTGCGAGCAGTGCTCTTAATATGTTGAGTAAAACCTTTATATCTGTTAATTCCATCATACTTTCTTTCTCTTTCTCCGCACTTGTTGGCATATTTTTCGGCCTTTATCCTGCAAGGAAAGCTGCATCCCTCGATCCTATAGATGCCCTGAGATATGAGTAAAAACGAGATAAAACAGAGAAAAGACCTTTACAATTTTTTACAAAAAGCTAAAACTTCTGTAATACCTTTAATTTATAATTCAAGAAGGTTTTAAATATTTATATAAAATATAGAAATTAAAAAAGGGGGGGTTTTATATAAAACCCCTGAATTCATGAATGGATAAATTTATGAAAACATATACAACAGTCAGAAATAAAAGAATAATATACAGTTTAATGTGGTCTATTTATGTTATAATTTTTCTTACATGCAACTCTCTTCCATCTTTCGGTAAAGATGAAGACGTATTGAAACTTAATCTTTCCGATTGTATAAAAATGGCACTGGACACCAATCCTTCTATAATTAAAGCAAGGGCAAGTATAGATGTGGCAAAGGCAAACAGGACTCAGGCTTTATCCGGTTTCTATCCTGTTATAAAAATGAATTCTCAGTATAACAGAACCAACGCAAGTTCAACGTCCATATCAGGAACCGGTGGCACTGTGGTCTCTACACCTGACAGTCAGAGTTCTTACACCAATTTTACTTTAACACAGCGTATTTTTGATAGTTTCAAAACATGGAAGAATTATAAATACAATGATGCCCAGCTTGAGAATGCCGAATATGCCCTTCAGGAATCGTGCAATAATCTTGCTTTGAACGTAACTCAGTATTACTTCAATGTCATTTCGGCAGCCAATCTTGTTAAATTGAACGAAACCCTTGTCCAGCAGTCAATCAATCATCTTGAACAGACAGAGGCAAATTACAGAGCAGGTATCGCTCCTAAAGCCGACACCTATTCTGCCCAGGTAAATTTCACACAGGCAAAGGTCAATCTTCTGGATGCTCAGAATAATCTCAGGATCAAAATGGCCAATCTGAAAAATCTTATAGGATTAAAAAGAAATATAGATGCCGAAGTTATAGAAGAACATTTTGAACTGAACTATAAGCCCGAGTTGCAGGAATCAATAACAAATGCTCTTGAGAAAAGGCCGGAGCTAAAAGAAATGATGGCACAGATTCAGGCACAGACTATACAGATCGACATCCTTACCCTTAATGTAATGCCCCAGCTTACTGTAGATGTGGGATTAAATCTGGATGCAGCCAGAGACCCTTCCCGTACCAACAATTATTATACAGTACAGGCAAATTTCACTCTTCCTCTCTTCGATGGCTTTAGCAGTTCATCAAAGATAGATGCAGCAAAAGCAAGCAAGACCAGTCTGGAGGCAGGGAAACTGGATACAGAAAAATCTATAAGCCTGGAAGTAGAAACATCCTATTATAATCTTGAAACAGCTTATGCAAAAATAGAATTAACAACACAGCAGGTAGAAGAAGCAAATAAAAATCTTCAGGTCTCTGAAGGAAGGTATAAGGCAGGTGTTTCTCCTTTTCAGGAACTTCTGGACGCACAGGTAACCTTCAGCAAATCTATGACAGAATTGATTGTTGCAAAATATAATTATCAGATAGCCCTCTTCACTTTTAAAAAAGCTATAGGAGATGAATTATTGTAACATCTCTTAAATTTCTCAATTTTCTGGTTTCAGATTTTGCGGCCGTGATCTTTTTAAACCATCACCGGTGGTACCTAATATCAACAGACATGACCGGAGCGGTCACAACCAAATATGAAAATCAACATCCAGTGAAGGTGCAAACTTCATCATTTTCATATAAAATTGCTTTAATTAAACCGAACAATTTGAATAATAGGTAAATACTGTCTGCCTGCCTGATGCTCCTCCGAAAAAAATCTAAACTGCAACGTTTATAACAGTTACAGCTTATATCATGCTACTTTACATTATAATTAAATAAAATATACCTGTGCTGCCGTGATATTTTTTTCTCCGGAACACCAGGCAGGCAGACTACTATGTCTAAAGCTAAATAGTATAAGTCGTCGTGATGCGTGACGGGTTTAATCCCTGCGCATCACGCACTTTCGCTTTTTTTTAATTTCTCCCTTGCTTTTTTTGCCTTTTTCAGTCATAATAAGTTGGAATTTAGTGAGTAGAAAGGAGTTTTCCACTCATTATTCAATAATCACTACTTACTATATTGAAAAATATACAGGAGAAAGTTGTTTATGAAAAAATCTAAAATATTTATTATAGTTATTATATTGATTATAATATGTTCTGCCGGATTTTATATCTATAAAACAAAAAAAGAAAAATCGGAAAAGAAAAAAAATTACCAAACCGTTAAGGTTATAAAAGATAGTATGGAAGTGATTATAACAGCTACAGGAGTAGTTAAAGCAATAGTACAGATAGATGTAAAATCGGAAATAGGAGGAAAGGTTATAAAATTACCTCATGAGGAAGGAGAAACAGTTGCAGAAGGTGATGTACTGGCAATTATTGACGATAAGCAGTTAAAACAATCATCACTTCAGACAGATGCAGATTACAGGAACAATCTTTCGAAGCTTAAACAGGCTGAAACATCTGTAGAATTTGAAAGAAAAAACAGTGACCTTACAATAGCAGGAAAGAAAGAACAGCTCAGGAGGGCCGAACTTGTTTATAAAAATGCCATAGAGGAATTAAGAGAGCAGAAAGAAATCACCGAATCAGCTATAGACCAGGCAACTTCGTCCCTTGAAGTGGCAAAGAAACAGCTTAAGAAAACCCTGGCCGGTTCCAGAAAACAGGAAATAGCAGAAAAACTTGAACAGGTAGAACAGGCTAAAGTTACCATGGATAATGCCGGTAAAGATTATGAACGTCAGAAAGAACTTTACAAAAACGAGTTTGTTGCCCAGAAAACTGTTGATGATGCAGAAAAGGCATATCTCCTTGCAAAATCTCAATATGAAGCAGCACAAGTGGCTTATGATATGGCTATTGAAGGGAACAGACCTGAAGATATAGATATAAGCAGGGCACAGGTAGAACAGGCCGAGAAAAATTTGAATTATCAGATAACAAAAGGGAAACAGGATATTGCTACTAAAGAGAGAGCACTTGATATAGCAAAAACAGATCTGGATGGAGCAAAAATAAACCTGAATCAGGCAATAGCCCAGAGTCTACAGGTGAATATGAAGGAGAACGATCTTGCTTCTACCGGTGCTCTCCTGGATAAATCAAAAGCTTCAAAAGACCAGTCAATAGATCAACTATCCAAAACAAAAATACTCTCACCGGTTAATGCTCTGATTATCAGCAGAGCAGTAGAGGTTGGAGATGTCGTTGCATCTCAGACTATGTCCAGCGCAGCAGGAACTACTTTAATGACTATTGCCGATCTTGGAGAGATTTATGCAGAAACGACTATTGACGAATCTGACATAGGGAAAATTAAACTTAACCTTCCTGTTACCATCATGGCTGCAGCCTATCAGGACTTAAAGATACCCGGTTATATAACACATATAACCCCTCAGGCTTCACAGGTTGAACAGATACCGACATTTAAAATAAGAATCAAAATATTACTGGATAAAATTAAAGAACGTGATTTACCAGCCGGGAAGAAGCGATATGAACTGCTTTATCCCGGCATGTCTGTAGATGCAGATATTTATGTCGCAAAAAAAGACTCTGTTCTCCAGATTCCCCTGGAAGCAGTATGGGAAAAAAAGGGGAAAAAATATGTTACCCTTCTTAAAGCTCCCAATAGCTTTGAAGATGTAGAAATTACGACAGGACTTAAAAATAATGTTATGGTAGAAATAGTAAAAGGGCTGAAAGAAGGGGATGAAATCAAGCTTCCTGAAATCAAAGGAGGAGATCAACCCTCAGGGCAGCCCGGAGGTCCGGGAGGCCCTGGCGGAGGCAGAGGAGGAAGAGGAGGGTTCTAAAAAGTTAAATATAAATAAAATTTGTCAAGTATCTCACATTATCGCTTCGCCTGCAAATATTGACTGAATAGGATTTCTATGTTACAATTATCATAAGATAGAAAAATAAAATACATTATTTGTGAATTAAAATGAAAAAAAACATAAAAAAAGCATTCAGTTTAATAGAAGTTATCTGGGGAGTACTTATACTGTCTATAATTATAGTCAGCGTAACGGGTATTTTTACAGGTATACTGGTTTCCACAAAAAAAAACGAAAAGCTTGTTGTCGCTACAAATCTTGCGCAGAAACAACTTGAATATATAAAACTCATGGGTTTTTCCGATATTTCCCCTTATATTCCGTTAGATTTAGACGGTTCTAAAGGTAATACAGCAATAGGCACAACCGGTCATTATTTTCCAGCATTCCCCGTACCTCCTGCTCCTCTGAAAGAGGAAGTAGACGGAACTACATATTACTACAGGATACAGGCAAAAGACATAAGCGGTACAGGTAATTTATTGAGCATAACGGTTACAGTATCGTGGGATCAAATTGCAGGGGAACATAGCGGCAAAAATTTTGTTACTCTCGAATTATATAAAGCAAAATAAAACCAATAAAATGCTCGAGAGGAATTTTATTATGAACAAGAAACATTATGGTCATACTGTAATGGAACTGATTATGGCTATTTTAATTTTCAGCCTTTTTCTTGCATGTGCCTTTGCAGTATTCAGTTACGGATTGAAAAACTGGAAACTCGTGGAAACAAAGGGTGATGTTCAAAATCAGGCAGAAGTGGCCATGGGCAGAATACTGAGCGAAATAACTGCTACAGATATTACAACTCTTATATATAATAATACTCCTCCTGCAAGTTATGTGGTTTTTGAAACTGCCGTGAACTCTTCTACAGGTGATGTAGAAAAAGAAAATGCTGCAATTGTATGGAAGGGATATGTATTATATTATACATCTCCTTCCGATAACGGTAAACCTTCTAAAAAACTTCTGAGAAGATATATACCTCATGAAAACAGGACAACACCAAAAAAGATTGATATTACAAAAATGTCCTTATATCTTACAGATACACCTCCCTTGCCGAGTTCAGGTGAAGAACTGAGGACTGTTGCCAGAAATATTTATTCTCTGGATATAGCTGTTAACCCCAACAAATATATAGTAGATCTCTCCATTGTTACATGGAAAAAGTTCTCTGAAACAAGACTGGCATACGATAAAGATTTTTCTGATAATGTGGGACAGGAAAGCGTAACATTGAAAGCATCTGTTATGCCTAGAAACAGCCAGGATTAATAAAAGGAGGTATATTGGTATGATACAGAATAAAGAAAACCATGGCATGGCTCTTATCACCATATTATTGATGATGGTAATACTGGTTATGTTAACAGTGACTCTTATAACAGTAAATACAAATAATCTACTATACACATTGAATTATAACAACAGGGTCTCGGCCCTTATGGCAGCGGAGTCAGGAGTTTCCTATGCCATATACGCATTACAGCAGGACCCGAACTGGTGCCCTGCGGAACTTGGCAAAAAATGCAGTAATGGCAATTTCCGAATATACTTTAAACCATATACAACAGTAACAGATTATTATTCCGTAAATAATCTAACAGGAGAAGGTCTTGTCAGTGGTTATAACGAACCAAACGGTGTTCCTCCCCATACGGTAAATTTAATAGTTACAGGTCAATCAGGTTCTACAGTAAGGAGAATAAGAGTAACACTCGGATGGGCCAATATAAGTGAAGGAGGCAGATGCAGCGGTACAGCCAATGTATATGGAGATCAATTTATAATACAGCGTGCCACAACAGCAAAAGATACCAGTCAGGGAGGTTCTTTTCATTCCAATTACAGAAATCCTTCTGATCCGAATGAAAATTCCATATCGACCTATGATATGTTAAAAGGAACTACAAAGGTAAATGCCTATGGAGGAGTAATAAGTGCCTGCGGTGGAATAGATATAAGAGACAGTGATGTTAACAGTATGGGCACACAGTTAAGACCAAAGGTTGAGCCAAAACCGATACCTGATGTGGATATAAAGAAACTGGTATTATCCAAATCAGGCACAAATCCTGCCCCAGGCGGCACGTACAGACTTGTACAGACCACAAAAGGAGGTCAATTTAAACTGCTTGATGCAAGCGGTAACCCTGCTACCATACCGAATACCTATATAGATCATGATACAGGACAACTTGTGTTTACAAAAGATGTTTATTTCAGCAGTGATGTAAAATTTGAATTTCCCATGAAAGATGCCAAATATGCCACTGCAGGAGTAAGGCTGGAGAAAACAGGAGGTATTTATCCGTCACTGTATGTAAACGGAAGCAATACGGATACAAACAGTTTCTGGGTAATGGGCAAAGTAGAAGGGAATGGCTCCATATATAATACAGGAAGTACAAAATTTATAATGGAAACAGATCTTGTAGCAAGTGAAGAAACAGGTACAGAATTATTAAGCGAGGGAGATATAAATATAAGTCTTCCTGCAAGCAGAATAAGCCCTATAAATCTGAGCCTCACCGGAGCCGTTCTCACTCATGGCAATCTGAATGCCACAGTGCTTGATCCGAATGGCACAGATAATCCTTCTGTGGCAATGACCGGCGATAAATGGCCCAATGACTGGGTAGAAAAATCTTATAACACTAGTGTTTACGGTTCAGGCACAGAGGAGATAACAGGAGCCATTGAAATACCTCTATCAGGACATCCTCCGTTAAATCCTTCTGATACTGCCAGCTGGTGTATGAAAATTTTTCCCGGAACAAATCTTGGTGTTAATGCTAAAACAATGGGAAACAGTACCATAGTTCTAAAAGCCAATGGTGATGGTTCTTTTTCTATGACAGGTGATGCAACGGGCGTAGAAATAAATTTTTATAAGAATGGTGCTCTTGTTACACCGGGTAATTATGATATTGACTTCTACACACCATGTAATTTTCAGTACAGCGTATATCCATCAGACTGGTTTCGTTCCAGTTCTACAATTAAAATAGATGGAGTAACCTATGATTCTTCTTCGTCCAGAACATTGCTTTATAATTATATGTGTGATGCCATCAATGAGATGTTCGGAGGTTCTTCTTCCAGTGTGGAGCTCACAGGCAAAGAATTATATGCTCCCAATGTAAAAATAACAGGTGCCCTTATTGTTACAGATCCCAATAATCTGGATGGCACCGGTATACCTAACAGTAATGCCGGAAATATAAACGTAAATCTTACAGGACCAAAAAATAAAGGAGATTTTACAATAATTCACTCCAGGAATTACGAAAAACTTCTTGCTTCACCTGAAATAAGGACAAAAATAGTAGTCAATACATGGGAAGAATTACGTTGAGATAGAAATACATAATTTTTTTGTTTACCTGTTACTGTACTAAATTAACTCAAGGAGGACTTACTATGAAACAGAAAAAAGACTATCATGGTATGGCTCTTATTACAATATTATTGATGATGGTTATTCTGGTAATGTTAACCATAGCTCTCATAACGGTAAATTCAAACAATCTCCTCTATACATTGAATTATAACAACAGGGTATCGGCCCTTATGGCGGCAGAGTCCGGAGTAGCCTATGCCATATATGAATTACAACATAAATCCGACTGGAGGCCGTCAAGCGCGACAGGTAGCACCAGTAACGGTAAATTTACTATGTACTTCAAACCGGGCACCACTGTAAATGATTATTATTCCATAAATAATCTCGAACTGGATGGAGCTAACCCGAATGGATACAGAGGCGCTACTGTTCCTCCAGATTCTGTAGACTTAATAGTTACAGGCCAGGCGGGCTCTACAGTAAGAAGGATAAGAGTAACACTGGGACGTGCCAATATAAGCGAAGGAGGCAGATGTAGCGGTCAGACAGATATAGAAGCAGCCAATTTTATAATAAAACGTGCCCCGTCATCGAAAGATACCAATGAAGGAGGTTCTTTTCATTCAAATTTCAAGAATCCTCTTGATCCCAATATACCGTCAATAAAAGCCACTGGCACTACATTTGTAAAGGCTTTCGGTGGTGTAATAAGCGGCTGCGGAGGTATAGAGATTGCCCCTGCCTATTATGATGTAAACAGCGGAACTCAGCTAAGGGCTCACGTCGAGCCAAAACCAATACCTGATATTGATATAAAAAAACTTGTACATGACCACTCAAGTGTAAACGTAACTCCCGGCGGCACTTACAGAATTACTCAGAAGCAGTCAGGGGGAACGTTTGAATTATTAGACGTAAATGGTAATACCGTAACCATTCCGGGAACTTCTATAGATCAGGCTACAGGACAACTTGTTTTCAAAGAGAATGTCTATTTCACTAATGATGTAAGGTTTGAATTCCCTATGAAGGATAACCATTATGGCACTGCAGGACTGAGACTTGAGAAAACGGTCAACGGTTATCCAACACTCTATATAAACGGAAGCAGTAAAAACGCCGATAGTTTCACGGTTTTCGGGAGATTGGAGGGAAATGGTTCCATATATAATACAGGGAGCACAAAGTTTATAATGCAGACAGATCTGGTGGCAAGTGAAGAAACAGGTACAGAGTTATTAAGTGAAGGAGATATAAATATAAGTTTGCCTGCAAGCAGGTTAAGTAATATAAACTTAAATCTTACAGGTGCAGTATTAACTCACGGTAATTTAAATGCCACAGTCCTTGACCCCAATGCTTCCGATCCATATTCACTGGCATCCAATCCTTCTACAGCCCTTCCCGCAGGCTCTCAATGGCCTAACGACTGGGTAGAACAGGCCTATAACAATGTAGCCCCTCCCCCACCATCTGCTACTCCGACTACTATTACCATACCTGCAACAGGACTGTCCATACCCGGTTCGGGAACCTGGCCTGTAATGTTTGTTCCCGACGGAGATACAACTATACCATCGAGCGGCCTCGGATATGATAAATCAGGAATACCGACAACAACTTCTGCAACACTCACTGTTAACGGAAACGGAACTTATACTTTTTCAGGAGCAAAACATATTCATGTGTACGTTGATAACAAATTATGCAAGTTGGATACAATGAATGAC
>JAKPQU010000071.1 GCA_029555925.1 Bacillota bacterium | reverse complement strand
TTTTCCATAGTATAAAAGAGATTTCCCCTTGCGTTCCAGGTAATCACATCATTCTGATTTATAAAAAGGGATCTATCAAAACATTTCATGGCTTCAGCATATTTCCCCTGATCATATAAAATATTTCCTTTATTTGTCCATATAATTTCATCTGAAGGATTAATCTTTAAAGCCTTATCATAATATGTCAGGGCTTTATCATACTCACCCTGAATATATAAAATGTTTCCGACAGAATTCATTACCTGTATATATTCAGGTTCAATCTGAAGAGATTTATAATAATATGTTAAAGCGTCCCTGTAATTCTTCTCCTTAAATAAAACCTCTCCTTTTTTAACACTTATAACAGCACAGAAAGGTAAAAACTCAAGGGCCATATCATAACAGGAAAGCGCTTCTTTAAACCGTCCCTTATAAAAGAACAAATTTCCCCTGTCATACCAGACCATACCATCATTTTTATTCGTAGAAAGCCATTCATCTGAGGCTTTTAAAGATTTCTGAAAGGATTGATCTCCTTCCTTTCTTTTCCCTGTTTTATAAAGGGCAAATGCTCTTTTAGACAGCAATAGAGGATATGATGGATTAAGTTTTATGGCTTCATCATAAGCTCTTAATGCATCATTATAATTTCCGAGTTCATAAAAAGCGTTACCACTGACACAGGATATATCAAATCTGTCATTTGCCGGAGCTTTACTGTAACACTCAATAGCCCTGGACATACATTTTGTAGCTTCTTCATAATTTCCGCGGATATTCAGAATAATTCCTCTGTTATACCAGGCATCACCGGACAGAGGGTTACATTCTGTCGCTCTGTTAAAGCATTTTACGGATTCCGATATATGTCCCTGAAGGAATAAAATTTTGCCCTTTCCGCACCAGGCTTCACCACAGGCAGGATCAATAGATAACACTTTTTCGTAATATTTAACAGAGTCATTATATTTACCCTGAATATATAAAACCTTACCTTTACCGTTTAATGCCGGTATAAAGTCAGGTTTCAATCTTAATACCCTGTGATAAGAGATTAAAGAACCATTGTAATTTCCGTGGTTATAAGCATATTCGCCTTTATTATAAAAAAACGAGACAAGAGCGGATGGTAAAAAAATCCATAGTAATAAAAAAAGGACAGGTAAAATGACCGGTAGCCATCTGACGATATTTTTTAATTTAGAATGAACCATTTATTTTCCCATAACTTTCAATGCAT
>JAKPQU010000050.1 GCA_029555925.1 Bacillota bacterium | reverse complement strand
ATTGGAGTCTCTGATTTCTATGGCATGTGTCTATAAGAATGGAACTATTTTCGTTTTTAAGCACAAAAACAGTTTTCAGTTTATTTACAGTGATTTTCACCACATTTATTTTTGACATACCCGTCTCCGTTTCTAATTATTTTAAAATTTACATGATCCTTCCTCATATTCGGCTGACAAGGCTATTATTTTTTGAAAAAAAAAGTTCTGCCTGCGAAACTTTCTGAGATCCTTCATCGCATTTATAAAGTATTGAAGATCCTGCTCCTCACAAAAAAAGATCTCATCGCTTATAAGCGTGTTTTCTCTGAATTTTTCTTGGGGTATCTTAAGGCACAACTGATATTCCGACCGTTCCACTTCAAAGCTTATACTGCTGTTACGGTCATACAGCACATAAAGGTTTTCATTAAAGTCCTGTTTTTCAAAGTTTTCATCCGAGTATACCTTTACTTCACGGTAAAGACGGCTGAGCTTTCTTGTGTTTTTGAGCCTGTTATTGGTTTTGTAAAAATTTATCTTTTTACGGTACTCCTTCCTAAGCATAGAATTATATTTCTTAATATTCTCCAGTGTCAAGAGTATCTCGCCTACTGCTTCGCAGTCAAGAATGGAAGGCATTTGTAAGAACTTGCCATCAGGAGCTATCAGTATATAAAGATCATCACAACAGACTACTTTTATACTGAAATCGCCTAAAAACTTTATGGAATAATCATTTTCCCCACCGCGCGCATACTCGTAATACCCGGTTTGGCAGTTGTATTCCCAGTTCGGAGCCTTACTCAGTATCTCCTGCTGCAAATAAAATTTAAGCATAATTTCTCCCCCGTTTTACATTCTACTTAAATTCTACCATATAAAGACATAAAAAATGATATTTTTAAATATTAAATAATTACTTCTTTATTGAAATATTTTTATGAACTCGATATAACTTACTGGTTTACTGAAATAATAGCCCTGGATGGTATCACAGCCTATTTTTTTAAGGAAGTCTAGCTGTTCTTCATTTTCAACACCCTCAGCGATAATCTGGACATTAAGTCCTTTTGCCATAGCTACTATTGTACTTATAACCTTACGGTCCCTGTCTGTAGCACTTATCTTGTTCACAAAACTTCTGTCTATTTTGATGAAGTCTATCGGCAGGAGCGTAAGATAACTGAGGGAAGAGTAGCCTGTTCCAAAATCATCCAGCATTATTCCCATTCCAC
>JAKPQU010000036.1 GCA_029555925.1 Bacillota bacterium | reverse complement strand
TAAATTAGTAACCATTTATCAGCTTCTGCCTGACAGGCTCTTACGAAGAAAAATAATTTGCCTTATTTAATTTGTTTTGCAGACAATAAATTAACCACTGGTTAATTTCTAATACTATATAAAAAACTAATTTTTCTTCTCCAGAGCCTGCCAGTCAGAAGCTTTTTATGGATACCCTTTTACCTTTTACGGTACTAAGTGAGTAGTGAGTATAAGTGGATTTTTCCATTCACTATTCACTCATTAATTATGGATTTTTTTTTGAAACTAACAGACATGGCTGAAGTTATTCCTCTCGCCACAGATGACTATTCTAATATAAACTATAAGTTCTTTCAAATTTATTGTTTCTATAAAGAAATATAATATATATTACATGTGGCAAAAAAGTTCCAAGGATGTTCCAAATATTCTAAAACTATATCTTTTAATGCCTGTCAAATATTTATATCACTGCATTCTGTATTTTTGTAAATATTTTTGTGAGAAATTTTCAGTGGAATACCGTTCGGTTAGAGCAATATATTTTATTCACCATAATTCAGAAGGATTTTCATTGATATAATAGAATTCAACTCTTAAATCTATAAATGTGTTATTGGAAAGATCTCTATATAATGGAATATCATCATAGAATTGAAGAGCCCTTCCGAAGGGGTAAGAGTTGTATTTATAGTTTCTGACGATGCACCGGTAGAGTTTATAGAGATAAAGGACATATATAGTGACTGAAGACCTGGAATACATAAAAAAAACAGCGGCCGGCATAAGATGCCGTGTCCTTGAACATACAGTTAAAAATAACGGAGGTTATCTGAGCCAGGCCTGTTCATCTGCAGAAATTCTGGCAACTCTTTATCTGAAAATTATGAATCCAGGCTCTGTCCCTTATCCTCTAACGCCTTCCTCTTTCCCGGGAGTACCCGGCCCGGGTAATTCAGGTTATTTTACGGGAGCCATTTATAATGGCCCGAAACATAAGGACCTTGATCGTTTCTTTCTTTCTCCTTCCCAGTATTCTCTTGTTCTCTATGCCACACTCATTGAAACAGGCAGAATGTCTCCTGACGGTCTTGACCATTTTAATAAAGACGGCAGTGTTGTAGAAATGATAGGAGCAGAACATTCTCCCGGCATGGAAGTAATGAGCGGGTCTCTCGGGCAGGGAATAAGTCAGGCGGCAGGTATTGCCATGGCAAGGAAACTTCACGGAGAAAAAGGAAGAAATTTTATATTTATGTCAGACGGAGAATTTCAGATAGGACAGGTATGGGAAGCACTTCAGGCCATGGCTTTTTATAAACTGGATAATATTATTATTTATGTGGATATAAACGGATTTCAATGTGACGGAAAAATGACCTCCGTAATGAATATCGAACCACTTGAACAGAGGCTACAAGCCTTTGGCATGAAGGTCTGTCGTATAGATGGTCATAATATAGAAGAACTTTCGTCATGTGCAGAGATTAATCACAGAGAAAAACCTCTGGTAATACTCTGTGATACCTGTCCCTGTAAAGATATTCCTTTATTAAAAGCAAGATATCCGAAATTTCACTATCTGAGATTTAACAGTGAAGAAGAAAGAAAGGAATACAGAGATTTTCTTATGGAAATGCAGAGGGAGGGGGAGATGCAGTGAGCAGTGATCAGTGACCAGTGACCAGTCAACAGTTACCAGTGATGTGTTTGCCCGATTGGAAATCACGTATCACGCATCACGCATCACGCATCACGTATCAATGGAAATACTATCGAGAGTTCATGCAAAAAACCTTGTAGAATGGGCGAAATTAAGGCCGGAAGTCGTAGTTCTTTCGGCAGATCTTACGTCTTCTACGGAAATAGATCTCTTTCGCGATACCTACCCTGACAGGTTCTTCTCCATGGGCATAGCGGAACAGAATATGATGAGCTTTGCCGGCGGTATGGCACGGCAAGGATTTTCACCTTTTGTCCAT
>JAKPQU010000009.1 GCA_029555925.1 Bacillota bacterium | reverse complement strand
CTACAGGTTCACATTATGAATTAAGGACAGGAGGGATTGTACAGGCACCGGTGTGAGAGAGAAATCTGTAGAAACAACAAAAAGCCATATCTCTAAATTACAATACGGCGACCCGCCGTTCAAGAGATTTAAAAATTCTCCTGCCCTGCCCATAGGACTAATCCTGTTTATAGCCTCAATATCTCTTTTAATCTGGAATGAAACAGCCGGTTTCCGGGCCGATAAACATCTTTCAGAAGGTTTAAGACTTGTTGTCCCTGTCAGTAATGGGACAGTCGAAGAGGGAAATTTCCGGCAGAGATTAAGAAAAGAGTACAGATACACGAAGGAGCCTATTATGTCAGTTCTGACCCGATAGATCCGGATATTGGGGTTCTCAAAATTTACTTTCATATTGTAAAACCTTCCACAGTAAGTATTATTGCAAAACAATCGGGGAAAACCCTTGTACCTTACGGAACAGGTAAGGAAGATAATATTGAATTACTGGAACCGGGTGTGGTAAAAGCTGAAGATATTTTCAAAAGAGCTATATCCGAACATAAAACCAGAGCCACAGTGCTTCGTATTTTCTGTTTTTTCATTATGTGTTTTGCCTTTCTTGCCCTCTTTGAACCGGTATCAATACTCGGAGAGATTAATTTTTTTATTGCCTCTCTTGTAAAACCGGGCATGGGAATATTCGCTCTGTCTTCTGCTCTGTCTTTATGGCTTTTAGTAATGGGCTTCATATGGTTATTTCACAGCCCTCTATTCAGTATATTACTCTTTCTGATATCAGGAGGTATATTTTTTACATTTATTTGTTTTATCAGAAAAGTGAAAAGTGAAAAGAAAAGGACACGGCTCACGACTCAATACTCACAACTCACTACAAATTTACAATATTTTAACAAAATACTATAGACTTAAGTATAAAAATATAATAATATATACTAGTATAAAGTATAATTTTAAAAGACACCACAGAGAGGTAAAAATATGGAAATAAATCAAACAGGTATAACGCAGAAATATGTTTACACATGTTCAGCTACGAGAGAGGAAACGAAAGAAGTTCACCCCGATAAATATGAAAAAGCTGCAGAAATAGATATAAACAAAGATTTTTTTCTGGATGAAAAAGAAATAAAAAGATATCTTGTAAAAGAAGAATTATTGAGAGATCCTTCTGAATTTGCCGTAGATGAAGAAAATATTACAGACAATTTCAAACTTGATTTACAGAACAAACATCCTATGTCAATAACAGCTTATCCTTCCTACAAGGAACTTATGACACAGATGAAAGATCTTGAGAAAAAATATCCGGATCTTGCCAAAACAGTTTCTCTCGGAAAAACGGCGGAAGGCAGAGAGATTATGGCATTGAGAATAGGTAAAGACGGGAAAGACGATAAAAGCAATAAGCCGGGAATTCTTATTACAGGTCTCCATCATGCCAGAGAATGGATGACCCTTGCAACAGCCCAGAATGTAGCCACAAATCTGCTGGAAAATTACGGCACAGACGAACAGGCAAAACACAGGGTAGACAGTGCGGAAATCTGGGTAGTTCCTCTTGTCAATCCTGACGGCTATGAATATTCCAGAAGCAAGGATAGTTTCTGGCGAAAAAACCGCAGACCTGTTTATCCGTCTGACGTAGATCCCGCTCTGGCAGAATTTATGACACCGGGTGGAGATGGAACACTTGGATATGGTGTGGATCCGAACAGAAATTATTATGACGGAAACCCTGATCATATGAAATTTTACAGACCCCCCGGAGATACTCCTTCAAGCATAGATGATGATTTTTCAGCATCAAGCGATATACCCAGAAGAGAAACCTTTCGCGGACCTTACGGTAACTCGGAAAAGGAAACACAGGCCATAATGAATTTATGGATGAATAAAAAAAACATAAAAGCTATAGTAAATCATCACAGTTACGGGAAACTCATACTATACCCCTGGTCTGCTTCAAATGAAGCAGTAGAGAACAAAGATACCTATATAGAAATAGCAAATAAAATGAGTAATGCCATGGGTGAAGAAAAATATAAGGTAAAGCAGTCTTCCAGAGAATATCTCGCATCGGGCATAATGGATGATTTTGCCCATTTAAATAATAAACTGGCTTTTACTCTGGAAATAGGAGAAAGTTTTCACGAAGATGAAAGCAAGATAGAATCTACCAGCAGACTGGTATATAATGCAGACATGGCTCTTCTCGACTGGGTTATAGACCATAAAGAAGAGAAAAAAATAGTATTATTATAAAAATATTTATAAATACAAAAATTCATCTCCATAAAAATGGAGATGAATTTTAATTATTTTCGGAATCTGTATCAGTTCTAACTTCTTAATGCAAGTTCTATTAAAGAAAGGTTTTTCTTTGATTCTTCTTCTTCATCTTCGGGGTAGTAATCCTCGCCACAAAACCAGCATGAATAGACAGGGATATTATATTCTATTACCTGCCTCTGCATTTTGTGAGAACATCTTGGACACTTCATAACATCACCTTACTATAAAAAATTTATTCTTAATAAAATATATTATAAATAGTGTACAGTAAAAATACTGTACTTTACCTGACAATTTTGCAAAATTAAATCAAACACTGCAGACAACCCCTGATGGTGAAAGGGATCTGTAATTTTAATACTTTTAAATTTTTT
The DNA here is from genome assembly GCA_029555925.1 of Bacillota bacterium. Next base: position 14,216 of record JAKPQU010000009.1, on the reverse strand, counting down.
TTGTCGGGGATTTTTAAAAACTGGTTTCGAAATTCCATTTATTGTTTTATAATATTCTGGGAAGCAATAACAAAATCCTTCCGTATTTGCAATAAAAAAATTCCATTTTTTATAAACAGTTAAAATATGTTATCATAGTTCAACTTTTAACAATCTGGAATTACAGTTAGTTTCCATAATCATAATTTATTAGAATTTAAATAAGGAATGGCAGTTAAATAAATGTCTCAAATATATTAATCGTGACGCGTGACGCGTAACGCGTGACGCGTGATGCGTATGGCAAGCCTGAGCATTTTTGACTCTTCACTTTTCACAACTCATGACTCACTCTTCACTTTTCACTCCGATTAAATTCCAATAGGAAAATGAAGTTATTTATAGAATAGAAAACCATGAAAATTTATTACGACAGAGGCACAATTATTTTAGACAATGTTACAGATTACGCTATAGTTCCCGATTGTTTTACCTGGGATTCCCGGGTAGATAAGTACAGAACCCTTGCCTGTAACTACAGAACAGTCTTTGAATATTTCTACAGGAAGAAAATTCCTGTAACAGATAATGTTAAATCTTACAGAGAATTAGCTCTGAAAAGTTATATAAATTTCGAGCCCCACAGTCATCAGAAAGAAGCCGTCACTGCATGGCTTAAATCAAAAAGGGGAACAGTAATACTTCCTACGGGAGCAGGCAAAACCTATGTGGCAAAAATGCTCATACATAAGCTTCAGAGAAGCACTCTGGTCGTAGTTCCCACGATAGACCTTATGAATCAGTGGTTTGATTTTCTTTCTTTTGCCTTTAAAGAGGAAATAGGTCTTATAGGAGGGGGATATTACGAGATAAAGGATCTCACAGTAACGACTTACGATTCTGCCTATATGAAAATGGACTCAATGGGAGATAAATTCTGTTTTATCATTTACGATGAAGTGCACCATCTTCCGGGAGAGACTTTTATACAGAGTGCCGAAATGGCAATTGCCCCTTACAGGCTGGGCCTTACCGCTACCTACGAAAGACAGGATAACAGGCATGAACATCTTGAAGCTGTAATAGGGCCTGTAGTATATGAAAAGAAAATAACGGAACTTGTAGAAGAATCTCTTCTGGCAGATTATGAAACGAAGAGAATCACTGTAGGTCTCGGTGAAACGGAACAGGTAGAATATAATGCATCAAGAAAAATTCTTCAGGAATTCAGGGAAGAAAAAGGTGTTTATTTTACTTCTCCCGAAGACTGGCAGAAATTCGTCTTTCTCTGCTCCAGGTCTCAAAAAGGAAGAGAGGCCATGTTCGCCCACAGAAATGCAAAAAGGATTGCCCTGGGCACGGAAAGCAAACTTTCAATTTTAGATTCCCTCTTAAGAAAACACAGTAAAGACAGAATCCTCATATTTACCCATGACAATGAAATGGTTTACCTGATTTCAAGAAGATGCCTCATACCGAGCATTACCCATCAGACAGATGCAAAAGAAAGAAAAGAAATTCTGGAGAATTTTAACAGCGGGCTGTATAAAGCACTTGTCACATCAAAGGTTTTAAACGAAGGGGTAAATGTACCAAAATGCAATGTAGGAATTGTCTTTTCCGGCTCTTCCACCGTAAGAGAACATGTGCAGAGACTGGGAAGAATATTGAGAAAAGAAGAGGGTAAGAAGGCAATACTTTATGAACTGGTATCAAAAGGCACAGTGGAAGAACATTCCAGCAGGAGGAGAAGAGAACACAGTGCCTATAAGCAGTCAGATCAGATTGATTTTTTATAAGTCTTCACCAGTCAGAAATCGTCCGAGAACTCTCAGACAGAACAAAAATATACAACAAATCTTCCTTATGATATAATATAAAGAATATCAAAAGAGGGGGAGAAAAAATGTATATATATCAAAAATATTTATTTCTAAGTTTTATACTCTATTTAAGTATCATTCTATTTGCCGGATGCAGTGATAGCAGTGTTGTCAATCAAAGAGATAATACTATTGATTACACTCAGTCTGTAGAAGCATCGTTAAAAGCAAGCACCGGCGGGGTTCTAACCCTTCCCGATGGAGCAACTCTGAATATTCCACCTGGAGTTTTACCTTCTGATACAGTTGTTACATTCAGTTATCTTAATGAAGATAGAAACCCAACTTATTATGATCCTGAAATAATAAATCCCGGAGATGATAATGAACGTTACTATGAGATTACACCGTCTATTAAACTGAACGGAACTGCTACAATAACATTCCCTTATCCCTATGATAGCGAACTGCCTGATATACCTCCTGTAGTACTTGATAGCAGTGATTTCTATACTCCTTATAACTCATCTGGAGAATTATGTAAATGGAATGAACCAGACCTGATTGATTTTGATCCTGATAATAAAACCTGTATAATAGAAGTTTCCCATTTCAGCGGTTTTCAAATTATTCAGGGGCATGAACCTGCCTATCTGGTTGTAGATATACCGGGTAAATTCCTGAAACCGGGGGATATATTAATTACCCTCACAGGAGGTAGTTCAAAAAGATATAACTGGATTCCAGGCCATGTAGGATTATTCTGTGGAAGGAAATATTTTGCTTCAAATGAAGTTGTGCTGGCAGACGGTGGCGAGGTGGTTCCGGGAGAAAAAGGGAAACCTGATATCGTAGAAGCAGTGCAGCGTGGTGTGGGCAATGGAAGCCTGGAGCTTTTCCGTACCGGATTTACTGATGATCATATTTATCTGGGAGCTTTCCGTCCCCCGTCAAAAATAACACTTACCGATGATGACCGTGAAAAGATTGTCAGCATGGCTCTAAAGCTGAGAGGTAGTCCCTATAGTTTACTTGGAGATGGTTCTAATTTTCTCAGAACTCTCGTACCATTTTCATTTGGAATTGTCTACAACAAAAGTGGTTATTCCTGTGTGGGACTGGTTGATGCTATATATAATGTAGTAGGGAAAAATCTGATCTCATGGTGGGATCGCCATATAATTGCAGTAACTCCCAAAGATATGTATGAAGGAACAATTCCGGTCAGTGAAATTACTGTAAAACCGGGGGATAAAATTGACATTCCAATATATGGTGTCATACTTGACCCGTCTACAGGGTGGGTAATGTTTAATGCAAGACGAATATATACAAAAAATACTCCAACAGTGAAAAAAATGGACGTTCAGAATTATTACGATATCAATGTTGGAGGAGGGATAATACCGGAAGGTTGCACCTTTGAATCCCAGTATACCAAACCGCATCCGCCAAATGAGTTCGGAGCAGTAACAATGCACTGGACTCCTACGGAAAAACAAAAGGGAACGTGGAAATTTGATATAGTTATGCGTGCATCTGTATCTGAATGTAAACTGCCCTCTAAACGCTCGCCCGGAGATGTAAGAAAATTGCTTACTCCACAGAGGCCATTATCTCAAAAACTTACTATTAAAGTTGAATAAGACTTCTGCTTTTCTCACAAAGCCTTATGCCACAGATCAGGGGCGCACTGCCATGTGCCCCTGCTATCCGTATTTCAATCTAAAAGAATTCAGTAATAAATAAACCTCTTCAAGATATTTACCTGCCACCCCTCTATCTCTTATAACAGAAATTTCCTCATCTGAGATGGCACTGACGGTATACCAGTTATAAGATCCCGTAAGGACTGTTTCTTCATCGAATACGGCAAACTTATGATGAAGGGGAGAAAAAATATCCCATGTATTATAAAGTCTTATCACTTCAATTCCTGCGTCTACAAGTGACTGAACAGGCTCTTTAAGGGGCCTTCTGTAATCTTTATCCCATTTCTCAGGCATTCTACCAGTTTCAACCACTGCACCGTTAAATATAATCTTTACATAAACTCCTCTGAGTTTTGCCTTTATGAGTTCTACTATACAATCTGTTCTTCTGCCCTGTTCATCAAATCCCGGCAGATAATTTATATCGAACATAACTACTACTATGGAGTGTCTTGCCCTGCCTATTTCTCTTATTATCACATCCTGTGCCCTGTAAAATCTTCCGTCAGAGGAGTTATATGTTGCAAAGCTGTAAAACGTGTTAAATCTTGCATTAATATCAATATGGGGAGCTATATAGAAAACTCCTTTTATGGCATGATATATGTGTTCGTACAGTACTGCTATATGTGGTGAATAGTGAAAAATACAATTTTCCCAGTTACCGCCCCATATATGAAAATCCAGATTAAAAGAAGCGCTCATAGAGGCCTGCCCGTCAAATATGATAATCTTTGTATGCATACTTGCTATGCCTGACGGTTCATGGGGGACATTCCTTACGACTCCGTATACCGGTATGCCATGCTTCCTGAGTTTCGCCACACTGTCTATATAATCCATAGAGCTTACCTGTTCCCACCCGCCTATACATTCCACTTCCACACCTTCATAAAAGGCGTGTATCAGATGATCTACTATATATGGATTATCGAAGTTAAATACAGACAGGTGTATATAATGTCTGCTATAAATATCTCTTTTTTTTCTGTCTATGACAGAATCTATAAGCCTGTGTATTTCATGCCTCGGATGGGCCTGATCATCAGGATTTCCTCTTGTAAAACGAGGGGTAACTGGAAGAGCTTCCCAGGGATTATTTATATGATGAAGTGCTAATTGAACTGTTTCAGGGTGATAGGTTATCAATTTGTAGTCATTGTATTTTATAAAATTTCTGAAATCATCCGGTGAAGTATGACCTCTATAAAAATCTTCTATAGAGGCAAATTTATATTCATAAATAGAAGGAAGAGATTTTTTGTCTTTATGTATTATAAATGAAAAGGTTATATGAAGAACTTTTCCGTGGAGACTATCATAGGGATAGAGAGGGAGCTTATCTGTCTGCCATTTTTCATATTCTTCATTTATCAGCTCCACATAAGTGGCTTCCTGTATATAGCGTTCCACAGAACCGTCTTCTCTGTATATATTTAAAATGACTATTAACTTTTTATAAAAGCCGTAATGTTCGACGCAGAAACCTATGCCGCCGGGAAAATTTACTATATCCATACCGATAGAATTTCTTACGGTTCTTCCCAGGCCTATCCATTTATAGATAGGACATACATATGTCTCTCCTGCTTCTGTTTCGGAGTTTTTAAGAAAATACAATTCCATAATCAATTTGTAAAATCTCTACAATTAGAGAGCAAATACAGTATTAAGCTCTATCTCCAGATCAGAGAAAATTCCAACTTTTATTTTATCTTCTTCCGTGTACATATCCGGTCTTCCGTAAAGATTATCTTTTCCCAGTGTATAAACACTCACAATTTTATGATAAGGATCTATTATCCAGTATTCCTTTACTCCTGTCTTCTCATATAAAAGAAATTTTTCTTTACTATCCATTTTATTTGTTGAAGGAGAAAGTATTTCTACAATTAAATCAGGAGCACCCCTGCATCCTGCATCATCCAGTTTTTTCTTATCACATACTATCACAATATCAGGAAGAACTGCATTCTTTATATATTTATCTTCTTCATCTGCCAGAGGAAGTCTGACACCGAAAGGAGCAGCATATACCTTACAGGATTTGCCTTTCAGATAATTATGAAATATACCGAACAATTCGCCTGATATTTCCTGATGAAATCTATTCGGCGGAGCCATATTATATGGAATACCATCTATTAATTCCCAGTATTCACTATCGTTCCAGGTAATATAATCACCGTAATTATATTTTTCATCCTGCTTTAGTGCCAGATTGTGCACTTATATCACCTCCCCCGTTTATTATAATATTTTTTTATATCTCTGTCTATCAATTTGCAGTTTCTTTCAGGAAAACTAAAACCCGGATTTTTAGATCCGGGTTCTACAAATCTTATAACGCATTATGCGTTACTCATTACGCCCCATTATCCCTGGGGGCTTCTTTCGAGCCACTGGGATATGCAGCGAAGTGCGCCCCATCTGGTTGATACGTTACCAAGAGGCATATCTATAACTTCAAAATTATGTTTCTGCCATACACCTTTTGCATAATTGTCAATCTTCGGTATTCCGTAATGAGGGAGAAATACCCTTCTTACCTCTGTTCCGTCTGCCCTTGTGAAACGTTCTGATACAGAGTTATTTTTTGTAAGATATGGGCCGCCACCTTTCGGTTCAAGGTGAGGCACTCTGTCTACTTCGTAACCCTTCTGTTCTAAAACATTCTTGTAGTTTGTGAAGTTATAGGGTTTATCTCCCTGAACTCTGGTATCATCAAACAATTTATCTATATCTACAGGCACTTTCATTTCCTGTTCTATCTGTGCCATGAGTTTCTCTTTTTCACCGGCTGGTAAGCGAACTCTGTCTTCTTTAAGGAGTCTCAAATCTTCTTCCATACCTGCATTTCTGAGTTCCGTAAAGCGTTCGCTGGCCTGTTTCTTTTCTTCAGGTGTCATAGATTTAATAAGGCTCTTTGCAAGTTCGGGATCGCCAAGGAGGAAGGTCTGATCGTCAATAGGTGTACAGGACATATCCAGATGGTCTGACGCAGGTCCTTCTACTTCTTTTGTATTCGGATCATCGAGTCCGAGAATTGTTACAGGTTTACCGAATTCTTCTTCGAAGAGTTTCTTTGCTGCATCAAGCCACATCTGTTCTTCGGGAACATCATTAGAGCCTCTTGTTACTGTGGGCTTATAATCCGGATTGGGAACTACGTCTCCATCCTGTTTATTATATCCCAGTGCACCTTCTATGGAATGCTTCTGCACTGTTTTATAGGGAAGTTCGCCTGATGCCGAGGGTACAACATGTTTTCCCGTCATATTTTCGTAGAATTTTACTACATCCTGTTTCAGTCCACGATTTGCCTTTCCTGCCTGCTGCAGTTTTTCTGCAGTTGCCACATAGGAGAAGGCACCGCGGAATTCTTCTTTTGTATTTGTTACTCCGTCGCCTCCGTCTGTTCTTATCCTTCTTTCAGGATCGAATACCGTATTAGGAACAGCCTGTGCAATTGCAGGAGGAACTTCCATATCATCACCATGCCAGTCATGGAGCATACTCTGGCCTATGAGGAGATGTTTGTCCGGTTCATCAGGAAGATAACCGGCAAGCATTTGATCTCTTGCCCATATAGTAAGGCTCTTGCCCTGAAATTCTACAAATGTGACTCTTTCAGGATTCTGCATATTCACTTTTTTCATTACTGCTTGAACATCTGCTTTATCCCTGGGGCTTTCCACTGCGATGGTAAATTTTGTATCAGGTTCCATTTTTGTAAAGAGAATACCGTAACTGTCAAGCATGTCTTTACGTATAGCACCGCCTGCATAACTGCTTATCTGAAGAGCCATATTCTTGATCTGTCCGTATGTATCGGCATAAAGTTTTGTTTTCTTTGTTAAAACCTTATCAATTTCGGCATTTCTTATATCTTTCTGATGTTTTAAGAGTAACTCTGTAAGCGGTCTTTCAGCTTCCTGAGTTGTTCCGAGCTGTACACTGTCTTTCTGAGCAAGGGGATCACTCTCCTTCGTTCTCTTTGCTCCATCGATTTTCCCTGTGGTTATGGGAAGATTTTGATTAATTTTCATACCTTGCACCCTCTCCTTTGTTGAAATTTATATAAAATTTAATCTTCATTCTAAATTCCGACGATCCCATAATATCACAAAAAATATACTTGAGACAAAAAAATTTGTTAAAATTTTGTTAACATTTGACAAAAAATTATTTAGAAAAATTACCCTATAAATTCCCTGAGAATAGAATTTGGTGGAACATCATCCGGTTGTACAGGTAAAAAGAGATCCAGAAATTTCAAAAGCCTCTGGCTTTCAGTATAAAAAGGATCTTCCTTTGTAATCTTCGTAAGAATTGGTTCCGCATAGGTTTTGATGACAGACAATTCGTATATAAGGGCAGTATTAAACATTATATCTGCATCTTCCTGGAAAGGATATATATATTTTTCTTCACCTTTTCTGACTGACCGCCACATATTCAGAGTACCCTGGGGAGCTCTCCCGCGGAACTGATGATCCCTTACAATACGTCTGAGTTTTCTCGTATCCGTAGTGGATACTCTGTTATGATCATCAAGATTAAGCTGGCACAGTGCCGACACATAGATTTTATATTTATTGCTCTGAGGAACTGCTTCTGTAAGCCTGTCATTCAAACAATGTATACCTTCCATTATAAGAAGATGTTCATCGGAAATTTTAATTTTTCTGCCGCTCTTTATACTCTTTCCCGTGGCAAAATTAAATGACGGCAATTCAATTTCTTCCCCGTATAAAAGGCTTATAAGATGATCATTAAGCAGTTCTAAATCCACGACTTCTATGGCTTCGAAATTTCTCTCTCCGTTTTCATCAAAAGGTATTCTGTCTACATCTATAAAATAATCATCTACTGAAATAGGAATAGGTTTCAGACCATTTACACGAAGCTGTGTGGCAAGCCTTTTGGAAAAGGTCGTCTTTCCTGAGGCAGACGGGCCTGCAATAAGAATAATCTTCAATTGATCCCTGTACTGGGTTATCATATCTGCCATTCTTGCAATCTTTTTTTCCTGAAGCGCTTCCGAAATCCTTATTATCTCACTTATTTCACCTTTTCTGATAAAATCGTTCAAGGAAGAAAGAGTATCCACCCCCAGGAGACTGACCCATTTCTGATATTCATAAAATATTCTTGCAAGTTTTCTCTGGTTTGTATATACGGGAAGCTTGTCAGGACTGAATATATCAGGGTATCTGAGTATAAACCCGGGAGGACAGTAGGTAAGTTCAAATTGTTTCAAATACCCTGTAGCAGGAACAAGGGGGCCGTAAAAGGTATCACTTATTCCGTCACACCTGTAAACAGGAACTTTTTTATCTTTATAATATTCCAGAAGACTGACTTTATCGAAAGAGCCCTGAGTTTTAAAGAGTTTTACCGCATCTTCCACTCCCATTACCTTTCCCTTGAAAGGCAGATCTTCTTCCACTATTTCCCTCATTGCTTCTTCAAGTTCTTTAAGTTTCTGTTTCTTTATGGGATATATGTTTTTCATTACACAGAAGAGTCCCCTGTCCAGAGAATGAAGTATATGGAGCGGTTCACCGGGGAACACTCTTCTGGAAGCAATCAGAAGAAGAAAAGAGAGGCTGTTTACATAAACCCTCAATCCTTCCGAATTGGACAGATCCAGAAATTCAACAGTAGAGTCTTCATGCAGTTTATAAAGAAGATCTTTTTCTTCATTGTTTACAAGGGCAGAAGTTATTATATATGGAGATGAAGATTTTAATTTATCTTTAACCTCTTCAAGAGTTATACCTTCAGGAAAAGTAAACATTTCTCCTTCAGGTTTCAGACAGACATTTATTTCTTTACTCATTTCAAAAACCTTTCTATTAAAGAGGGGTTTATATGAGAATCGTGACGCGTGACGCGTGACGCGTGACGGGAGTCAGGATACCCAAACGTTGTTACGACCGGTTCTTTCATAACTGTTTATAACCCTGAATTCAAAATTTATAATTATAACCTAATATTATAACAGATTATCGATCATTTTCAATAAACTTTTAGCGGAAAAGTGTAGACTAAAAAAAAATTTCAGGGTATAATTATTGGCGTAATGCGTGATGCGTAATGCGTAATGCGTGAAATAAAAAAGAGATTGGAGCCTTAATATTTATGAAAGCCGGAGAAGTTGATCAGGGCCAGGTAATAAAAGATTTGTTATTTGACATAAAATCTTTAAAACAGGAAGATATATTAACAGATAAACACAAAAATATGCTTGCAGAAGCAGAAAATCTTCTTCTGGAAGCACAGAAATTTCATCAGAGATATATGCCGGCTAAAGCCACTGCAGATGCCAAACAGAGAAGCCGTGTAGATAAAGCCATAGTAACAAGATTTCAGAGAGAAGCAGCAGATATCGCTTATAAAAGAGATACTTACAAATCAAAAGCAGAAGCAATTCTTGGGGATCTTATGGCAGATATTGAAAAACTGGCAGGAGAATAAAAAAATGTGATGCGTTATGCGTAACGCGTGACGCGTGTTTTACTGTTACCGAGCGCCCCTCTGTGGTCGTCCATACTGCTCACTCTTTACTTCTCACGACTCACTACCTTATCTCCAGAGGTTTTCCAATCTGTTCCAGTATTTCCATTACATGGGAAGGATTAATCGAGGTTTTAAAGAAAAAGCAGGTACCGGGGAAATTTTTGACCTTTTCTTCCGATACATTTAAATCTTCAGAAATTGCCACTATAGTATTGACACTGGCCTGTTGAAGTTTCCTGAATTTTCTCTTCAAATACTCAGGTCTCCAGAAACCTACAATTTCCATATATGCAATCCTGCCATCTTCCTTATTGTAAAAGGTAAAATCAGGAATAAAGACTGTGTCCTTGAGATTTACAATTTCTGTTTCCCTTTCTATCTGCCAGGGAGAGTCCAGTTTTTTAAATCTTTCGGCAAATTTTTCTTCCAGCAATGAATCATATTCACCTGAATCGGTATAATGTGATACAAGGTCAGATGTGGTATCAAGAGAAAAATTTCTTATTTTACCGTCATCACACTTAATTTCCGCATCCATTTTCCATTTCGTACAGAGTATAAGAGCAGGGAGAAAAGAAGACATCTGTATGCCGTATTTTCTTGACTGTTTGAACATACTCACAGGTCCGTCGAGAAGAATTTCATAACCGCTATCAAGATCGCCCTTTACCTGATGGATTAACCGGTAAAACTTTATAAACTTAAATATCTGTTTGTATCTTACGGGGAGATTTTTATAGGCAATAATTTTCATTTCCAGACATGAATAGAGAACCCCCTGGGCAAGAGCAAGATTGTATCTGTTTAAGAGCCATAAAGGTTCAGGGCTGCGAAAAGTAGTGAGGACATGACTGTCCACAAGGTCAGCATAAAAACCCTGCTCTATATCCTCAACAGTGCCGCCAAGTTCTGAAGCAACCTGATTTAATATATCTTTCCTCGTTACAGGATGAATAGTATCAGGCCTTTCTGTAACAGGAAAATTTTCCGATGCCATAGTGAAAACTTTACGGCGAATTTCAGAAGGAATAAATCTCGATAATATATTAAATTCACTGCATTCTGTCTGAAGTATTCTGGAAAGGCCTCTTTTAATTTTATAATCAGTGCCGAAACCTATATAATCCTTAATAGCTTCATTCAGCTCTCCTCTGGTTCTGCCGGTAAATTTATCATATATATCAATTAATTCTACTGCTGTGGCAAGGTATTTCTCACCTGTTTTTATATAAGAAGGATATATATCAGGTCCTCTGTAGTGGTATCTTATTAAATCACTTGTGAGCATAAATTATTCAGATAAGTTACTTCTACATAATTTTCATCTAAAGCCTTATTTTACGCCATTAAAAATGAAAATTCCTATACATTTAAATTAAATTCTCGTGACGCGTGACGCGAGGATTATCCCGCTAAACCTATAAATTCTATACAAAAAGATTTTAATAGGAATGATATAGATAAGAAGAGTATTTTTCTACGAACAAACACTCCCCTGCTACCTGGTTGCCTGAAATAGCCGGAGAGTGTAAGGGGTCTACCGATATTTTTTGTACAATGGAAGAATTTTCCATTTAACTGGTTAGTGACTGCTCCCTCCACCGAGCTATGCTATAGTGGGGGCTTCTTGAGGCTTTACCCACAGACTACAGCCCTAATCTGGTAAGGTTATTATACCAAAAAATTTTGATTTGGTCAATATTTCGAGGACTCCGCACTCATCTCCATCTAAGCCTTCAGCTATAGAAGGGAGTATTCGGCGGTCTTTTAGGATAAAAAATCCTTTATTTTATATCTTTATTGGAGTCACCCTTGCAACCCCCCCCTTTAGTTGTTATATAAAACCCCATAATATATACTATTTTATCACAGGTTTTTTTCTTTGTAAACTATTTTATTAAATTTTCTGGGAAAATATAATAAATTTCACACAAATAAAAATCATGCTCCAATAGCAAAATTACCTGAAAAATGTTATAATGTTCTGAATTATGGCTGAAACCGTAACAGATAAAATACTTATCCTATGAACAATAAAATATTACATGATTTACAGGAAAGAATAAAAGAGCTTACTGCTTTACATAAAAGTGCCACAATTCTTCAGGATGATTCTAAAAATACAGAAGAAATCATGGAGGAAATAATAAAGATTTTACCGGATTCATGGCAGTATCCTGATATTGCTGCAGCAAGTATTACTTTCGAAGGAAGGGAATCTAAAACAGACAATTTCATCAGAACTGCCTGGAGGCAATCTGCATTTATTAATACAGGAAATGAGAGAACAGGAATTATTGAAATATGTTACCTTCAGGAAAAACCTCCTGCTTTTGAAGGGCCTTTTCTCAAAGAAGAAAGGGATCTTATTGATTCACTTGCAAACATGTTATCTTCCTATTCGGAAAGGAAAAAATCAAAAGAAGCACTAAAAATAGCCTGGAATGAAATGGAAGAGAAAGTCCTAAAGAGGACTGAAGAATTAAGCAGACTGAATAAAGCATTGGAAGAAGAAATCATTGAAAGAAAAAAAGTAGAAGAAAAGATAAAAAAATACCAGAAAGAACTCAGAGAAATGACTCTCGAATTATCCCTGGCAGAAGAACGGGAAAGACGTACAATAGCATCCAATCTTCATGATCATATAGGCCAGGCTCTGGCAATAATCAAGCTAAAGCTATCTGCCCTTCAGGGCAATGCAATTTTTTGCGGATTTGAACAGAATATTATAGACATAAGAAGATTGCTGGATCAAACCATTCAATATACGAGAAACGTGACCTTTGAATTGAGTCCTCCTGTTCTTTATGAACTTGGCCTCATCGCTGCAATAGAATGGCTATCAGAACAGTCTCCCGAAAAATACGGATTTAAAGTCAATCTGACAACAGAAGGGAACCGCATAAATCTTCCGGATGAAATAGAGATAATTTTATTTAAAGCCATAAGAGAACTGCTTACTAATTCTGCCAAACATGGTCATGCCAGTCTGGTAAATATTCATTTTAAATGGCATGAACATAAAATTGAAGTGAATATAGATGATAATGGCACCGGTTTTGACAGCAAGGAATCTGTTTCTATAAAAAATACCGGATTTGGCCTCTTCAGTATCAGAGAAAGAATAAGATATCTGGGCGGATATTTTGATATAAGGTCTGAAAAAGGAGAGGGGACAGAGGTTAAAATTATCATACCTGAAAAAACATTATATAAGGGAGAAAATTATGAAGATTAAGATTCTTCTGTCAGACGATCATAAATTATTTCGGCAGGGTCTGAGGACTTTGCTGGAAAAACAATCCGATATGACTGTAACAGGGGAAGCAGATAACGGTATTTCAACAATTGAACTTTCCGAAAAGCTGCTACCGGATGTAATACTTATGGATATATCCATGCCGGACATGAATGGAATTGAAGCTACAAAGAGGATTGTGTCAAATAATCCTGCTATCAAAATAATTGCTCTTTCCATGCATTCAGATAAAAGATTTATTACAGAAATGTTAAAAAGCGGTGCTTCAGGCTATCTATTAAAAGATTCTGCATTTGAAGAATTGTCTATTGCAATAAGAACTGTTATGAAAAATCAAAGTTATCTCAGCAGTACAATTACAGATATAGTTATAAGAGATTATATAAATATAAAAAACAAAGAAAATTCTGCTTTTACTTTACTATCTTCCAGAGAAAGAGAAGTTCTACAGTTACTTTCGGAAGGAAAAACCACAAAAGAGATTGCTCTCTGTCTTCAGGTAAGCAATAAAACCATAGAAACCCACAGAAAACAGATTATGGATAAATTAAATATCTACAGTATGGCAGAATTGACGAAATATGCAATCAGAGAGGGAATAACCGCTTTATAGTATCATAACGGGTGACTGGTGACGGGTGACGCGAGAAGCTATACTATTAACTACTGACCTAAGTACCGTAACAGGTAAAATGGTATCCGTAAAAAGCTTCTGCCTGGCGGGCTCTGGAGAAGAAAAATTAGTTTTTTATATAGAATTAAACATTAAATAAGGGCTATAGTGTATTTCATAACTTATTAGAATTTAAGTCGTCGTGACGCGTAACGCGTGACGCGTGACGGGTTTAATTCCTGCGCATCACGCATTACGCTTTACGCATTACGAGGTCATTATTTATGGATAGTTATGAAACTAAC